>CAJOGS010000127.1 GCA_905234045.1 uncultured Selenomonadaceae bacterium
AAAATTGCGTTTATCAGTTGAAGATTTGAGATTTTAACGTTGCCCCTTTGTACAGGTAAATATTTTGCGATTTTTTCGTATTGCTCATTTGTAATTTTCTTTACTTATCAATAGTGTGAACACGCCCTAATTATACCTGCTACAACAGAGCCTAAAAAACCTATGATGCTCATGACACCCCACCTCCCATCTTGTCCAGATTGGAGTGCGGACAACGCCGCCATTTTACATTAAAAGCACTCTTTTATCAAGATAATTTCAGTATTGCAAATTTTTTAAACATGTATTATACTAATTTTACCTATGATGAACCACGTGACATACAATTAAAAATGCCCGCCTGACTAACGGGTTTTTTTAACGTTTATACAAAAAATTTTAAATTAAATAAAAAGCCCGCCGATTTTGGCGGGTTACTTTTTATTGTAAATAACGCAAAAAGAAATTATAATTTCGGCGGAGGTTGATTTAATGAACACTTTAAATAAAGTCAGTGACTTTTTCGCAAAATATATGGCGGTAACAGTCGTTATTATAGCGGCAGTTGCGTTAATAGTGCCGCCGATGTTTTTATGGTTGACGCCGAATATTTCAATATTTTTGGGCGTGGCAATGTTTGGAATGGGAATGACGCTGAAAATCAGCGACTTTCAAGAAGTTTTTAAACGTCCAAAAGATGTTTTCGTTGGAGCGTTGGCGCAATTTACGATAATGCCGCTGATTGCATTTTGTTTGGCAAAAATATTTCAACTGCCGCCGGAACTTGCCGCAGGTGTAATTTTAGTCGGAACTTGCCCGGGCGGAACTTCATCAAACGTTATGACATACCTTGCAAAAGGCGACGTTGCACTGTCAGTATCAATGACAATAACAACAACAATTCTTGCGCCACTCGTTACGCCGATTTTAACGTGGTTACTTGTCAGCGCGTGGCTTGAAATTTCACTGTCTGCAATGATGATTTCAATTTGCAAAATTGTAATTTTGCCGATAGTTTTGGGAATTGCGATAAATGCTTTTTTCGGCAAGTCGATAGAAAAATTTTCAAAACTTTTGCCGCTGGTGTCGATTATCGCAATTATTTTAATCGTCGGCGGCGTTGTGTCAGTAAACGCGCAAAAACTTTTGGAAGTCGGCTTGTTGATAGCGGCGGTTGTTATTATTCATAATTTGCTCGGTTACGGCTTGGGATTTATGCTTGCGAAAATTTTAAAAATGAATACGTCGAAAGCAACGGCAATTTCAATAGAAGTCGGTATGCAAAATTCAGGTCTTGCAACGTCTTTGGCAATGTTGCATTTTGGCGCGGCGGCGGCTATACCCGGCGCAATTTTCAGCGTTTGGCATAATATTTCAGGTTCAATTACTGCAAATATACTTTCAAAATACAATGGCAAAAGGTGAAATAAATTGAATTTATTGACGGGAACAGGTGCGCGCTCGGCATATTGGGATAATATTAAAGGTTTTCTGATAATTCTTGTAGTCTTCGCACATTGCCTGTTTGATATGCAAGATTCACCGATAAATAATTTTCTGGTTGATGCAATTTATATGTTTCATATGCCGGCGTTTGTATTTGTATCAGGATTTTTCAGCAAAAGCGAACATTCGCGCTCCTTCTTCCCGACAATGAATTTACTTGTTGCGTTCGTTTTGCTGAATGGATTTTTTATGTTGCGTGAAATATTTTCAGGCAGCGTTTTTCCGTCAGCAATCGCTCCATATTTTTCGGCGTGGTATCTCCTCGCTTTGATTGTCTGGCGTCTGTCAATTCCGTTTCTTGAACGGGTGAGAAATATTTTGCCGTATCTGATTTTATTTTCGCTCCTTGCAGGATTTTGGAAAGATATAAATATGGCGTTCGCGGCAGTCAAAATAATTGTATTTTACCCGTATTTTATTGCGGGATATTTATTTTCATGTGAAACGGCAGAAAATTTTAAAGCCAAAAAATTTTTCCCGTTCGGTTTAATTCTGTTGGCTTTAACAATTTGCACGGGCGTTTTTTCTTATGAAAATTTCAATTTAACTGATCGTGAAATTTTGCCGAACAGTTACGAAAATATTAACGGCTTATTCGGAAGAATTTCTTTGCTGATTGTTGCCGGATTGGCGATTATGTCTCTGTTGGTAATTTCGGTTGAAAAAAATATCCCGTTACTTACAATGGCGGGCAAAAATTCTTTGGCGATTTATCTTTTGCACAGACCGCTGACAATTTGGTTTTCTGAAAATTTTTCTACATCGAATTTTCAAATAAGCGCGGCGATTGTTGCAACTTTTTTGATGACGCTGATTTTGGGATCTGACATTGCAAGCGACAAACTTAAAAAATTTTTAAACGCTACGGTTGAATCTTTAACGACGATTGGCGGAATGGCATACAGGATAATTTTTTCTGTATTTGTAATTTTTATTATGTGTCTGCCGATAATCGGTTACTTTGGCAGTCAAAATGAAGCTGATAAAATTTACCGTGTAGCAGATTTTGAGACGGCGGCGCGTTTTGATAATTCGTTCAAAATTTTATTTTGCGGCGATTTGATTTTACTGGAAGATCAAGTTAAACGCGGATTTAACGGCAACGGTTACGATTTTACCGACGTTTTTGAATATGCAACGCCCTATATTTCTCGCGCAGATTTTGCAATAGGCGTTTTTGAAGGTCCTCTCGGCGGTACAATAAAAAATTTTTCACAGAGTAACTTTGATGACGAAAAGGAACTTTATTTAAATTTTCCCGACGAATTTGCAGACGCCGTTAAAAATGCCGGTTTTGATTTCGTGACAACTGCGAATAATCATTTTTTGGATATGGGAATTGACGGAGCATTGCGGACGATTAAAATTTTAAATGAAAAGCAGATTGATTTTACAGGCACATATTCAAGCGTTGAGGACAAGAAAAATCGCGCCGTCAAAATTATTGAACGTGACGGAATTAAAATGGCGATTTTGGCTTACACTTACGGGACGAATAATCACGACACCGACGAATTAATAAATTCAAACTCTTTCATCAGTTCGTTTATCGTTGATGAAAAATCTTCCAACTTTGAAAAAATCAAGGCGGCGGTTGAGGAAGATTTTAATTTTGCAAAAAGTTTCAATCCTGATTTAATAATTGTTTTGCCGCATTGGGGGACGCAATTTTCAAATATTTCCGATGATTTTCAAAGGACATGGCAGAAAATTTTTACAGATTGCGGCGCAGATATAATTTTGGGCGATCATACACATTCCGTGCAACCTGTCGAATTTAACGGTAAAAATTTTACGCTGTTTTGTCCCGGCAATTTTGCCAACATTTACCGTGAACATAACGGCGACGCAAGCGCAATGGTTGAAATTTATATTGACCGTTCGACAAAAAAAATTATCGGCGGCTCAATTATTCCTCTGTGGACTCAATCAAAAATTAACGGTAATTATCGTGCATTGCCGACAAATGAAATTTTTACAAATGAAAAATTGCGCGGCGAATTAAGCACAAACGATTTTGAACGCGTCAAAGAAGTTTTAAAACACGTTACAAAAACAATGCTCGGCGTTGAAATTGATTTTAATCAGCAGAAATATTTTTTTGATGAAGGCGGATTTATGAGAAATAAAATTAAGCCGTTGCAGATTTCCGACGAAATGCGCGGCACTTTCTACAATGCCTTGACGGCGGCGGGAAATGTTTGTTTTATAGGCGACAGTTTAACCGAAGGTACAAAAAACGGCGGCGTTTCGTGGTATGAACCGCTTGAAGATTTAATTCACGGGAAAATTTTTAATATTTCAAAAGGCGGCGCAACGACGAAAATTTTACTTGAAAGACTTGACGAAATGATTCAGACTGATGCAGATTTATTTGTTGTTGCAGTCGGCACAAATGATGTGCGCTACCGTGACGAAAAAATTTGCTCCATGACGCCGGAAGAATATATTGCAAATTTGCAAAAACTGCGTGACGGTATTTATAAAAAAATTCCAACTGCGAAATTCATTTTTATTGCGCCGTGGACTTCAACAGACGGCGATATTGTAAGTGAATTGCCGTTTGAGGAAAAAATTAAACTCAACAATTTATATTCCGAGACTTTGAAAAATTGGTGTATCGCGCAGAAAGAAATTTTTGTAAATCCGAATCCTTATATTGAAGAGCGTTTGAAAGTTTTTCCACACAAAAAATATCTTGTCGATTTCATTCACCCAAATTCAGATAACGGCGTTGAACTTTATGCTGAGGCGGTATTATCTTCAAATTGAAAAAACTATGGCGTATCGAAAATTAATTCTTTTAACAACAACTGCTGATGATTAGCGAAAAAACAGCACCGCAAAAAGCGTTTTTCTTGCAAATGCGAGGAGTACGAGCATTTGCTGTACTTGCAAATTCGACGAATAGTAGGATTTGCTCTTTGACAAGACAAAGAAAAAGTACTTTAAATAAAAATAATTCAAGAAAAAAATTTTAAAACAGAATTATTCATCAGCAACTAATTATCAATAAAAAAAGCCCGCCGATTTTTTTCGACGGGTTAATTTTTTATTTAATTGAAAGGTACATTTTTGACTAAAAGCCGAGCCTTAGCGCGTGCGAGTGCCGCATTGGCGCGGGCAATGTCAATCAGTGAATCTTTAGTTGCGCGTTTGTATTCTGCGATTCTTTCTTCAGCGCGTTTCATGGAGCGTTTCGCTCTTTCAACGTCGATATTTTCGGGAAGTTCCGCAGAATCTGCCAAAATGGTAATTTGTTCAGGCGTAACCTCCATAAAGCCGCCGCCAATCGCTACCAAAGTTTCGCCGCCGTCCATTTTAACTCTCATTGCGTGCGGTAATAACTCTGTCAGCAGATTTGCATGGCGCGGCAAAATTCCCAATTCGCCGGCTGTCGAACGCACAATTAACATATTAATATCTTTTGATAAAACGTCGCCTTTATCGGGAGTAACTAACTCAAGTCGAATTGTAGCCATTGATTACGCCTCCTTGAGTTTAGCCGCCTTTTGGACTGCCTCCTCAATGCCGCCGACCATGTAAAATGCACCTTCAGGCAAGTCGTCATATTTGCCTGAAAGAATTTCTTTAAAGCCGCGTATCGTATCTTTCAACGCAACATATTTACCGGGCGAACCTGTAAACGCCTCAGCAACTGCGAACGGTTGAGACAAGAAACGCTGAATCTTGCGGGCGCGTGAAACCGTTAATTTGTCTTCTTCAGAAAGTTCTTCCATACCGAGAATTGCGATAATATCTTGCAATTCTTTATATTTCTGCAAAACTGCCTGTACGCCGCGTGCAACTTCGTAATGTTCCTGCCCGATAATGTGCGGGTCAAGAATACGGCTTGTTGAGTCAAGCGGATCAACTGCGGGATAAATTCCCAACTCTGCAATTTGACGGCTCAAAACTGTTGTAGCGTCCAAATGCGTAAATGTAGCGGCAGGCGCGGGGTCTGTCAAGTCGTCAGCAGGAACATAAACCGCTTGAACTGAAGTAATTGAACCGTGTTTAGTTGAAGTGATACGTTCTTGCAATGCGCCAACGTCAGTTGTAAGTGTAGGCTGA
>CAJOGS010000128.1 GCA_905234045.1 uncultured Selenomonadaceae bacterium
ATTCGCCGTATCAATCGCCCTCCGCGTTCGCAGGTAATCCGATGATTATTTCGCCCGCAGATTTGGTTTCAAGGGGCTTTTTGAGCGAAGATGATATAGAAGTACCCTCGAAGCCGTTCAGCGCGTCTACGGTCGAATTTGAGCGCGTATGGAGCTTTAAATCTGCTTTACTCAAAAAAGCATTTATCAATTTCAAGGCGAAACTTTCAACCGATGAAAATTTGAAGGCGTTCTTTGAAAAATTCCTTGCAGATGAATCTTACTGGCTTGAAGATTATGCACTTTTCGCCGCGCTTAAAATTAAAAACAATGATTCATACTGGATTGAATGGGACGAAGAAATTAAAAACCGTGACGCGGCGACGCTTAAAAAATTGCGTAAAGATTTAGCAGATGAAATTTTATATGTTGAATTTGAGCAGTATATTTTCAGCGTCCAGTGGCAGAAATTGCATGCTTATGCAAATGAGCGCGGTATTCAAATTTTGGGCGATATGCCGATTTTCGTATCAGCAGACAGTGCAGACGTTTGGGCTAATCCAAAACTTTTCCAACTGCTTGAGACGGGCAGACCTGAAAAAGTTGCAGGAGTACCGCCTGATTATTTCAGTGCAACCGGGCAACTTTGGGGAAATCCTCAATATGATTGGGACGCAATGCAGGAAGAAAATTATCACTGGTGGAAATTGCGCTTTAAGAAACTTTACAATTTGGTTGATATTGTGCGAATTGATCATTTCAGAGGATTTGAAAGTTATTGGTCGGTTGACGGCGACGCCGAAAACGCAATTAAAGGCGAATGGATTAAAGGACCCGGCAAGCCGTTCTTTGACGTTATCAAGAAAGAATTTGGCGACAGCGCGCAAATTGTGGCTGAAGATTTGGGCATTATCACTGATGAAGTTGAGCAACTGCGTCAAGATTGCGGTTTCCCGGGAATGAAGATTTTGCATTTTGAATTGCATTTCAATGAAGACGGGCGAATTGGATTTGTTGCGCCTGAAAATTCTTTGACATACACCGGCACGCACGACAACAATACAACTGTCGGCTGGTTTATGGAAGACGTTGACAATTTGAGTAAACCGACAATAGCGGCGTTGCTCGGTGCAGATGCCCGCCGTCCTGATGACGTTTGCCAAAAACTGATTGAATTTGCTTATGCGTCTGATTCGCGTTATGCGATTGTTCCAATGCAAGACGTTTTGAAATTGGACAGTCGCAGTAGAATGAATACGCCCGGCACTGTCGGAACTAACTGGGGCTGGCAACTCAAGCCTGATTATCAGTTGGAGGCTGAAGCCGGAAAATTGAAAGCACTTTGCAACAAATACCTGCGGTAATAGGGACTAGGGACTAGGGACTAAGGACTAGGGACAGGGGATTTAAATTCACCAGCCTTTAGCCCTTATTCCCTAACCACTAAAAAAGGAGCGTGGACGGTGGCAGTTGATAACAGTTTTGTAGTTGAAAAAACTTGCCCAATTTGCGGACAAGAAACGCGCGTTATAAAAACTCGATCGCGGCTTGTAGTTGAAAAGCGTGACGAAGATTTATGCGTTCACTACAAAGGATTTAATCCATATTTTTACAGGATTTGGATTTGCGAACATTGCGGCTTTGCGGCGGACGAAACAACTTTTACTTCGCCAATGCCAAATAAACACCGTGAAAAACTTCGTGAATTTTTAAAGCACAAAGATTTGGAAATTGAATTTAGCGAAGTTCGGACTTTGCCTGACGCCGTCGGCTCTTTCATTATGGCGTTGGTTTACCTTGACATTATTAATGGTCCTGCCTCTAAAAAGGGCTCGTATAACCTCAATGTTGCGTGGCTTTATCGTGAACTTCCTGACTATATCGACGAAGAAAATAAATATTTGGAGTTGGCGGCGGAGCAGTTTGATGAATCGCTTGCAAAGGAACGTTATCCCATTGGCGGTTTGTCGGATATGGCGGCAATTTATTTGATTGGCGCAATTTATTACCGTCTCGGCAACGTCGAAAAATGTACGCAGTATCTTTCAAAAATCATCAGCGATCAAGAAATTCGTACCCGTGAGCCGAAAGTTTTCGATAAAGCCCGTGATTTATGGGGCGATATTCGTGCAGGAAAGAAAAAAGCCGCTAAAAAGTAAAGGCTAAAGACAAAAGCCTAAAGGCTGGGGATTTTTTCCTTAATTCTTCCTTAGTCTTTAGGCTCTAGTCTTTATTCTCTAAAATCGACTGAAAGGAGATTTTTTAATGAAAAAGGCGTGGAAAATTTTTGGCGTTGCACTCGGATTATTTGGCATTTTGACAGCAACGCCAACCGCCGATGCAAAACGTAAAAAAAATGAGCCGGAAAAAATTTTGTATGTTCCGCAAGATAACCGCCCTGTAGTTTTCGACCAAACTATTGACATTATCGAAAAGGCGGGCTATCAAGTTATTGTGCCGCCGAAAGAAATTTTGGGCGGGCGTGACGATTTGGGCAACCCTGACAGACTTTGGGAATGGCTTGACCGCAACACGAAAAAAGATATTAAAGCCGCTATTATTTCTTCAGATTCTATGCTGTATGGCAGTTTGGTTTCATCAAGAAAACATCAATACGATAAGCAACTTATTTTGGAACGCGCCGAACTTTTTAGAGAATTTCGCAAGAAACATAAAAAATTGCCGATTTATGTTTTTGGCTCAATAATGAGAACGCCGCGCAGTGGTCTGGCGTCAGGTTACGAAGAGCCGGATTATTACAGACACTACGGCGCCAATATTTTCCGCTATACCGAATTAATCGACAAGCATGAAGTTGAAGGCTTGACGCCACGCGAAAACAAGGAAATTGTTTTTTTGCAGAAATTAATTCCGACAAACGCCATGAAAGACTGGATGGATCGCCGCGAAAAAAATTTTGAGGCAAATGAAAAATTAGTCGATATGGCGGGCGAAAAAATTTTTAACTGCCTTTTACTCGGCAGGGACGATAACGCGCCTTACTCTCAAACGCATATGGAAGGGCGCAATTTGGCGAAGTACGGCGAAAAAATTACCAAAGATAAATATCAGACAATCGCCGGAATTGATGAAATCGGCTTGATTCTGCTGACACGCGCAATTAACGACCGCACGAAAAATAAAACTTCGGTTTTTGTTTCGTACAATTTGGGCACGGGCGGCAAAACTATTCCAACTTATTCAGATGAACCGATTGACGATTCGATTGACGCCGAATTTATGGCACTGGGCGCAAATCGTGCGTATGATGCCGATAGCGCGGATTTTATTTTGGCAGTCAATACCGACGTTGAGGGCAAAACTTACGAAGCGGCAACCGCCGCAAATACGACAACTGCGCGGCGCGGTACCGCTCAATTTGTAAACAGTATCAAAAATTATTTGAAAGCGGGACATTCTGTCTCGGTTGCTGACATTTCCTTTGCCAACGGCGCGGATAATGCTTTAATGGAACAGTTGAAAAATCAGCACGTGCTTTTCAAATTGAATTCCTATGCAGGTTGGAATACCGCCACAAATTCCACCGGTTTTGCATTGGCAAGCGGTATTTTAGCTAATAAATTCAATCAGCACGATAAAAATCAAATTTTGTTTACGCGCTACCTTGATGATTGGGCGTATCAATCTAACGTAAGAAATAATGTTTCTATGCAATTAAGTTGGATGGGCGGTTACGGCTACTATGATTTATTGGAAGATAAAAAATATGAAGCTGCCGGCTTGTGCGAGCAACTTTTGACTAATTTTGTAAAAAATAATTTGCCGGAAGTTACATTAAAGGGAAAAATGCGCGTTCAATTTCCGTGGAACAGAATGTTTGAATCTGAAATTTTTTTCCAATAAAAAAAACCTCGCCCATTTTGAGCGAGGCATTTTTTTAGCCACTGATAATCAAATAGCACGTTGAACTTTACCTGTACGAAGGCAACGAGTGCAAACATTGAGGCGTTTAACTTCGCCGTCAACAACAGCGCGAACACGTTGGATATTCGGTTTCCATTTACGTTTAGTTTTCAAATGTGAGTGACTGACGTTCATACCTGACATTGTACCTTTATGGCAAATCTCGCAAAAAGCGGACATTGAAATTCACTCCTTTCAGAAATAACGCAAGTATTATAACATAGCTTTTTTGAACGTGCAAATTTTTTTTTGATTTTTAGGCAATGTAGAAAAATTATATTTTTATTGATGAAATTTATTTACTGAAATGTTTTTTTATTAAATTTATTTTTCATTGATAGGGCGTATTGAAAAATTATATTTTTACTGATGAAATCTTTTGATTATTAAATTCTTTATATTTAAATGTACTTTCTTTTTTCCGAAGCAAAAGTAGTTGGATAGTGTGATAGTGGTGTAGTAAATTGTTATCAAACTAACCATCTAACCAACTAACCATCTAACCATCTGACAATCTGACCATCTAGCCCAAAGGAGGTATAATTTTGAAACCAATAAATTTGAAAATGACGGCGTTTGAACCGTTCGCAAAAACCGTTGAACTTGATTTTGAAAAAGGCTTGAACGGTGAAAATTTTTTTCTGATACACGGCACGACCGGCGCGGGCAAAACTTCCATACTTGACGCCATTTGTTATGCACTTTACGGTAATAGTTCCGGCGGCGAACGCAATTCTAAAATGTTTCGCTCGGAACAGGCGGCGGCAAATACAAAAACTGAAGTTGAATTTATTTTTGCATTGGGCGATAAAATTTATAAAATTCGGCGCGGCTTGAAATCTGATGATAACGATTCAAACGCCGAAATTTATTGCGATGATGATTTATTGGACAGCGGCACTCAAAAGGTTAATAAAATCGTCCAAGAAATTATCGGATTTAAAATTGAACAATTTCGGCAGGTTATGCTTTTGCCGCAGGGGAAATTTAAAAAATTTTTAACTGCAAATTCCGGCGATCGCGGCGAAGTGCTCAATATGATTTTCGACGCCAATTTCTACGCGCTGATTGAAACTTGCTTGAAAGAGAAAGCCAACGACGCGGCTAAAATTACCAACGACCTCGAAACGCAGAAAAAAAATTTTGAAACTACCGCCGCCGAAATTGCCAATGTTACTGATGAAAAAATTGATTTGCCCGCGCTGATTCAAACTTTTGGCGAAAATCTAAACAACGCAAAAAATAAAATCGTTGCGCTTAAAACTAATTTGGATACTGTCGTTGCAAATTTAACCGCCGCCGAAATTCTCAACAAAGATTTTGAAGACCTCAACGCCGCGCAAAAAAAATTGGCAGTTTCCCGCGCCGCGCTTGAAAAAATTTCTGCAGATTTAAATAATGCAAAAATTGAATATGAAAAGCGAAAATCTGAAGAAAATCTGCGCGAAGAACTCAAAAATAAAATTGCAGATTTAAATAAAATTGCCGTTGCAGTTTCTGAATTGGAATTGAAACATAAACAATTTTTAGATTTAAAAGCCGCCGAAAATAAAGCGCAGACCGAATTAAAAAATTTTGAGGACAAGCAAAAAAAATGTGAATCGCTCCTTGACGAACTAAAAAATAAAGTTGTC
>CAJOGS010000129.1 GCA_905234045.1 uncultured Selenomonadaceae bacterium
AGGAGTACGAGCATTTGCTGGCAGAGCGTCTTTCTTTTTGGTACTTGCAAAGGCGACGAGTAGGAGCGTTTGCTCTTTGACGCAACAAAGAAAAAGTACATTTAAATAAGAAAAAAATTTTAAATCAGACAAAAAAATTAATTCTAAATAAAAAAAATTTAAAATCGTTTATCCACGCGCACTATAAAAAAATACCACGCTTGAATTTCAATATTTTTATTTCTACCAAAGGAGACTGTGACAATGAAAAATGAACTTATTAATATCCCAAATGCCATTTTTAAAAATTTCGGTTCTCTCATGATTCCCATCGACAAACTTTCTAACTACCTTTTCGCCGCCAACGTTCAGAAACTTGAAACTATCATTGAAGATAAGCGACTTAAAATTAAATCGCCTGTAAAAGTTCTCCCGCCTACCGATGAAAACGGCAACAAAGCCAATCTTACTCCTTTTGAAAAACTTATTTTAAACGTTTTACTTTCTGCTCAGGACGCAGGCAACGAATACATCAGTTTTTCTAAGCTGTATCACTTGCTCGGCGGCGGACATATGCTTTTCAAAAATGCCAACAAAATTCACAAGGCTATTGAAAAAGCTCTTTGGAAACTTCGTTGCACAGATTTAGCCGTTGATTTAACTGAAATTGTCAGCAAGCGTAAAAAATACGCCGCTAAATGCAACGTCCCTTACAACGACGACAATTCTAAAAAAACTGTCATTTGGCGCAGTTGCTTACTTCCCAATGAAGTTATTACCTTGAAAATCAACGGCAAACCTTCTGAAAGCGTTATTCATTTTCTCGGCAAGTCTGTTATTCTTCGTATTGCCGAATTAAAAGACCAGATCGCCCGCGCTGATTTAACTTTGCTTGCAGTTCCCATTCGTACTACTGAAAACACTTTGACTTTAACCGGCTACCTGTTGGAACGCATTTTGAAAATCAAAGGCAGTAACGATGAACACCAAAAGCACATTACACGCCTTGATAACGCCATTTCTTTCGATACGCTTTTAAAAGAATGCGGCATTGAAGCTGATACCAAAAAGCAACGTTGGAACATTCGCCAAAACGTTGCTAAAATTTTAGATTTCTTCAAGGAACAAAATTTTATTTCCGACTACGAATTTTTTAAAAATCCTGATGGAAATTTTTCTTTCAGAATTTTCTTTTAATTTTCCTTTTCTCTGTTTTTTCGCGGCTTAAAAAATCATAGTAGACATAACTTTTTTATCATAAATTTTTATGAAAAAAATCTGAAAGAGGAAATGTTAACTTGTATTGTTATGGAACCAACTTGTATTGTTATGGAACCAACTTGTATTGTTATGGAACCAACTTGTATTGTTATGGAACCGGGAGGGGTAAAAAGTCAAACTTTTCACCCCTCTAAAACGGCGTCAAATAAACGTTTGTGAAAAGGTCAAATTTTTTTTCAAAATCCTATACACTATATATACTATATATACCTTATAGAAAAGCGGTTTTTTTGGACCGCTTTCGCTAAAAAAACCGTTTTTCAGAAATGGAGAAAAAACAGAAATTTATACGTGAAAAAAATAACTAACAAAACTAAAAAAAAATCAGTGAAAAAAAACAGTGTAAAATTTTAAACTCTTCTTTAAAAGAATCGGTGTAAAAAAATCGGTGAAAAAAATTTTTAAACCTTGCAAAAAAAAAAATAAGTGTAAAAATCTAAACTATTCTTTTAAAGAGTCGGTGTAAAGAAACTGATGAAAACTACTACTAAATTTTCTCGAAAATGAAAAATCTTCGATTTAAGGGGGTGTAAAACACAATTTGGGTAAATATGTATAAGAAAGTGTCTAGCGTTTGAAATACAGGGGAATAGGCGCCTTCTCGTGCGTGTTAGTGGAAGGGAAGAAAGTAAATTCAAAACCAAATAAAAAAAATTTTTAAACCTTGCAAAAAAAAATTTTCCAAACCCCTCCAAAAATTTTTCATCACCGACAGAAAAAGGAAAACCTTGCAAAAAAAAAAAATTTTCAGCTCAGTATTTTTGAAAACTATTTTGAAGGAAGTTAAAAATCTTGCGTGAATTAATACAGTATCAAACGAAAAGAGCGACAAAATTTTTTTCAGCGACAAATTTGCTTGAAAAAATTGCTGTAAAGACTCAATAAATCGTTCGTACTACTCAATTTTTACAACATTTCGCACTCTTTTGGCAGAAAAGTTTTGAACGAATATCGGAGTGAACCCCCATGTTTTTGAAATATTTTCAGATACTAAAAAAAGGCAAAAAATCTGACTTTGGAATAATAACCGCAATCGTGCTGATTTTTTCACTGATCACAGTGATAAATGTTCGGCTGATACTCGAAATGTCGGCTAATCAAGCTGAAAAAACAAAGCATTCTCTGTTGGACACAATTCAAGCTGATTTTCAAGAAAATCTTCAAAATGCTGAAAACACCATAATAAAATTGGCTGTGGAAACCGAGCAACTTTTAAAATCTAATGCTCCATTTGATGAATTTGAAAAATTTTTCTATGACAGAAAACGCGAGCAAGTACGATTGATCAACGGCACATGTTACAATCTCTACATGGCGAAAGAAAATCAAGTGCTGATTCCTGATTTTGATACACCGCCTGAATATCACGCAAAAGAAAGACTCTGGTACAAAGGCGCGGCGAAAAATCAAGACAAAATTTACATTTCCGATCCTTACATTGACGAAATAACCGGCAAAATGTGCTACACAATGTCAAAAATGTTGTCGGATAATAAAACCGTCGTCGGAGCTGACTTTGATTTTTCTGAAATAGAAAAACTGATTCAAAAAATGAGTACCGACGGCAAGGCTTTAATCGTTACAAAAAGCGGCAAAATTATCGGCTACACCGATATGAATATTGTTGGCGAAAAAATTTCTGAAAAACTGCCGGAGTACGAAAAAATTTTGAGCCGCATTGTTCAATCAAAAAATAATGAAATTTTTACAGCGCAAATTGACGGCGCGGAACATACAATTTTCAGTTCTGCAACCTCCAATGACAGCTACATTATTTTGAGTGTGAACAATTTGGAACTTTACAAAAAATGTGCACTGCAAATAATTTTTATGGTGCTTTTAAATCTGTTGCTGATGTTCGCAGTGATTCTTTTCTATCTGAACGCCATGAAAAATACTTTGCAGGCTGAAACGGCTTTAAAAGTCAGGGAAGAAAATTTATCAAGTTTTTCAAATGAATTGAAAGTCCCGCTGCATGATATTTTGGACTTGTCGGGAAGTACTTCAAATTCGGAGCAAGTCAGAGAATCAGCTTTGAAATTGTCAAAAATGTTGAAAAATTTGCCTGCGTCTTCAACGATTCAATCTAAAAAAATTTCATCTGATGAAAAAAATTTTCAAGCTGTGGCACTTTCAAAAGTCAGCCGCTACTCAAGAAACGGCGTAGTCGCAGTTTTAATTGTTGCAATGCTGTTGGCGTTCGGAATTTGTTTCACTACGATTACAAATTTGGGCGATACAAATATGAATCAGGACGTAAGCAAATACGATAATCAACTTTACAACTGGATTGAAAAACAGCGCATAATTTTAAGCATTTTTGTAAATATTTTGAAGGAACACCCCGAATTGACGGAAGATTATCCGAGCGCGGTTAAATTTCTTGACAGTTTGGCAAAATATTATCCCGAAATTTCTGTCTGCTACCTTGCCAATCCCTACAAAGAACACAGCGTAATAATGAATAACGGCTGGCAACCTTCAAAGGATTTAAAAGTTGAGACGCGCCCGTGGTACATTAAGACAGAACATTCAGCGGCGGGTTTCAGTATTTCCGCGCCATATTACGATGCACAGACCGGACTTTATTGCATAACAATGTCGCAAGTTGTTTTCAGCAATAAAAATGAATTTGTCGGCATTTTCGCAATAGATTTTTACATTGATACTTTAATTCACGTTTTGGACACAAGCTACAGTCAAAGCGGTTATGCTTTCCTCGTTGACAACAACGGCATGATAATCAATCACCCCAACGAAAATTATCAACTCTCCAAAGACAACATGACCAACATTTCAAACACCGAATACGCAAAAGTTTATGGCAGCGATAAAGTCGAAACATTTCAAGATTACGCGGGCAATTTTGTAGCATGTAGGATAAACAAAAATATCGTGTCAGATTTTAAAGTAGTCGTTGCAAATAATTGGTGGAACATTTACGGCAATATAATTTTGTTGGGCTTGATATTCGTTGCATTGATTGGAATTTGCATAGCAATAGTAAATGCGCTGATAAATCGACTTTTGCGTTGGCAAGAAACAGTCAATTTGCAACTGCAAGAAGCGTCAAATACAGCGTTGGCGGCAAGCGCGGCGAAGTCTCAATTTTTGGCGCAAATGTCGCATGAAATTCGCACGCCGATTAATGCAGTTTTGGGCATGAATGAAATGATTTTGCGCGAATGCAAGGACAAAGAAATTTTGGAATACTCGGCAAATATTCAAAGTGCGGGCAAAACTTTATTGACGCTTATAAATTCGATTCTGGACTTTTCAAAGATTGAAGACGGCAAAATGGAAATAATGCCGGTGCGTTATGAAATTGGCGGCTTGATAAAAGATTTGATAAATATGACGGGAGAACTTGCAAAGAAAAAGGGCTTGGACTTCAAAACAGAAATTGATTCCAATTTGCCGAAAATTTTATTTGGCGATGATATGCGCTTGCGTCAGATAATCACCAACATTTTAACAAACGCGGTGAAATATACGCCGAAAGGCGCGGTTACATTGAAAATCGGCGGCAAAGTGCTTGATGCAGATAATTTTGAACTTGAAGTAAAAGTGAAAGATACAGGCATTGGAATTCGCTCCGAAGATATGGAGAAATTATTTCAATCGTTTCAGAGATTGGACGACGAAAAAACGCGCAACATTGAAGGAACCGGCTTGGGAATTTCGATAGTTCAAAAACTATTGGCAATGATGAACAGCAAATTAGAAGTTTCAAGCGTCTACGGCAAAGGCTCGGAATTTTCATTCAAGCTGATTCAGAAAATTATCGACAAAACGGCGATAGGCAATTTTTCAGATTATAAAATGCAAGCGGCAAATTTGGGGGCAAAAGAAAAATATTTGACGGCAGAAAAAGCAAAAGTGCTTGCGGTAGATGACAACGAAATGAATTTGAAAGTAATAACGGGACTGCTTAAGCGAAATAAAATAGTTCCGGAATTGGCAGACAGCGGACAAAGAGGAATTGAACTTGCGAAGAAAAATTTTTACCACATAATTTTTTTGGATAATATGATGCCCGGTCTGGACGGTGTAGAAACGCTAAAAATTATGCGCCGAGAAAAAATTTTGAGCGAAAAAACCTCAGTAGTAATGCTGACGGCGAATGCAACGGCGGGAATGAGAGAAAAATATTTGCAGGAAGGCTTTGACGACTATTTAAGCAAGCCGATTGAAATAAGAGAACTTGAAAATGTTTTGGAAAGATACCTGCCCGCCGAAA
>CAJOGS010000130.1 GCA_905234045.1 uncultured Selenomonadaceae bacterium
AAGCAAAAAAAGTACTAAAGAGCATGCACGCAAGTACCAAAGAAAAAGTGCTTTTAAAGAATCCGCAAAGCTGCTAGAATTTCGCACGCTCCAGCCGTGTAAGCTCCTTTTGGTCGCTCCAACATTACCGCACGCACTTAGCAAGTAATTTCCGTCCGCACTTTGCGGATTAAAAAAAATTTGTGGATTTTGGAATTTATCAACACGCCCTAGTGCATGTTGATAAATAGCAACTAAAAAAAGTAGAAAGTTAGAATTACCTAACCTTTAGCAAATTTCTTTCTGTTGGACTACCCGCGCCCCGGTCCGTCTCTGTTTTTGTATAGACAGCGCGTCTTTTCTTTTTGGTACTTGCAAAGGCGACGAGTAGGAGCGTTTGCTGGCAGTAGCGTCTTTCTTTTTGGTACTTGCAAATTCGACGAGTAATTTTGTCAAGACAAAGACAAAGTACGTTCAATAAAAAAATTTCAAATTATGGCGTATTGGTAAAAAAACTTCACATGGAAAAATAAAAATGAACAGACGAAATTTTATAAAAATGAGTGCGGCAGGATTGGGAGCGATTTTTTTGGGAAAATTTAATTTTACTGAGGCAAAAAATTTTTCAGCAAAAAAAATAGATTTTCACGCACATGCAATTTTGCCGTCGTACATTGAAGGCTTGAAAAAATTAAAAATCGATGCGGATTTTGAAGAAGGTTTTCCGTTGCCGAAATGGTCGCTTGAAAACCATTTAAAATTTATGGAAAACGCCAAAATTGATTTTACAATTTTATCAATGGCAACGCCGCACATTTATAACGGCAAAGAAAATGAAAAAATTTCTTGCGAAATTGCGCGGGAAATTAACGAAGATTTTGCGGCAATTTGTAAAAAATTTCCCGATAAATTTGCCTTCGTTGCAACTTTACCTTTTCCCGCTGTCGAAGATTCAATAGATGAAATAAAATTTGCTACGGAAAAACTCGGCGCGGTCGGCTTTAAAGTTGCAAGCAATTCTGACGGGATTTATCTCGGCGACGAAATTTTAGATCCGGTTTTTGAAGAATTAAATAAAAGAAATTCTTTGGTAATAATTCATCCAAGTCCGGCAAAAAATTTACCGCGCACAAATGTTGTAACGGGTAAAGTTATGGCGTTGTTTGAATATCCCGCCGATACAACCCGCGCAGTTTTAAATTTGTTGGCGAATAAAACTTTGGAGAAATTCCCAAAAATAAAATTTGTCGTGCCGCATTGCGGAAGTTTTTTGCCGTATATGAAACAACGCGCAAGCGCAATGTTTAAAATGCTGTCGGCAATGCAAATTTTAGACGCGGCAAATGTTGAAGACGGATTAAAAAATTTTTATTTCGATTTAGCCGGCGATCCAATGCCGGAACAAATGGACTTTTTATTAAAAATTTCCGATTTAAATCATTTGGTTTTCGGCTCAGATTATCCCTATGTATCTGAACCGATTTTATTGAAGAAAAAAATTTTGTTGGATAGCGAACTTGAAAAAAGAAATTTATTTCAAAAAATTTATGTAGAAAATGCAAAAAATTTGTTGGAGGTATGAAAATGAAAAAAAATGTAGGAAAAACTTTGGCACTTTATCCTACGCCGGTTACTTTAGTCGGCGCATTTGTCAATGACAAGCCAAACTGGATGATTGTTGCACACGTCGGAATTATCGGACACGACAGAATTTTAATAAGCGCGGTAAAAGCTCATTACACTAACAAGGGTATTCACGAAAAAAAGATTTTGTCAGTCAGCTTAGTTGACGAAAAATTTTTAAAATCAGCAGATCGCGCAGGTTGCGTCAGTGGAAATCGTGAAGATAAATCGAATTTCTTTGAGTTTGAAATTGGCGAAGCGGGCGCACCTGTTCCAAAAGATTCGCCGCTGACTATGGAATGTTCGGTGGAAGATATTTTTGAAACAAAGGGATTTGAAAATTTTATTTTGAAAATCGAAAATACTTATGCCGATGAAAAAATTCTTGACGAAAAAAATAAAATTTCGTTGCATAATTTCAAGCCCGCGCTGTTTTCTATGACAACGTATGAATATTTTTCGACGGGGAATTTTTTGGGCAAATGTATGCATATGAATGATTGAGGAGGAATAAAAATGCCTGCAATTACTGTTGAGGCGGCAAGTCTGACGAACGAACAGAAAGCCGAATTGGGAAAAGTTTTAACTGAAGAGGCGGCAAGAATTATGAAAATGCCGAAGGAAACCATTATGATTTTTTTGAAAGAAAATCCGCTTGAAAATGTAATTTTTGGCGGCGTGCAAGTCTCTGAATTGCATAAGAAAAAATAATTTAAAATATTTCAGCCGTTGCAAAAAATTTGTTACGGCTGATTTTTTTGGGAGAAATTTTTATGAAAAAGACAATTTTGCAAATATTTACCGCGCTTTTAATTTTTGTAAATGTTTCAATCGTTTCGGCGGCTGAAGTTTGGGAAATGCCTGAAAGCGGCGTAAAACTTGAAGGCGCGGCGAAACAAAATTACATTTCCGAGAAAATGAACGCGTTTTTTAAACCTGCGCCCGGTACTAAAAAAACTCCGACGGCTTTTAATGTTCCCGACGGTTGGAATTTTGAAAAATTTAATCTTGACGGCTTGCCGGTTGAATGTTTGACGAATCCGAAAGGCGATAAAAATCGCGTAGTTTTTCAAATTCACGGCGGCGGTTATGTTTTTCCGCTTACCAACGGACACAGAAATTTCGGTATGAAATTGGGGATTTTGGCTGATGCCTCACAAACTTATTTCATTGATTATCGAATTGCGCCGCAAAATATTTTTCCTGCCGCGCTTGAAGACGCTGTAAAGGCGTATCAATTCATTTTGAGCAGAAATATCCCTGCTGAAAATATAATCGTTTTCGGCGATTCTGCGGGCGGAAATTTGGCTTTGGCACTTTCGCTTTATCTGAAAGAAAAACATTTGCCGCAACCCAAAACTTTAATTTTAATTTCCCCGTGGACTACTGCAGAAAATAAATTGCCGTCCAGAAAATACAACGTCAATAAAGATTTGGTACTCGGTAAAAATGCCTCAAAACTTTATAATGATGTCAAAAATCCACCATATGCCAAAGGTTTCAGCAAAAAAAATCCGCTCCTTTCGCCGATTTACGCAGATTTAAAAAATTTGCCGCCAATGTTAATTCAAGTCGGCGGCTACGAAATTTTTTTAGATGAATGTATGGAATTGGCGAAAAAGGCGGCGGCTGACAATGTGAAATGTACATTGACAATTTATCCCGAAATGCCGCACGATTTCGCTTTAATGTTGCCGGAATTGCAAGACAGTTTGGATTCTTTCGCAGAAATTCGTGATTTTATCAATCAGCAATAGTAGTGTGGTAGTGTGGTAGTGGTGTAGCGGTTAGCGGTTAGCTATCAGCTATTGGCTATCAGCTACCGAACTACACCGTCCGCACTTTGCGGATTTTAAAAAATTGTGGATTTTGGAATTTTTCAACACGAGCTAACAACTACCCCCTAACCACTAACCACTACACAGCAAATTTTTCAGAAAAAGTTATTTGTACCCTTGCGAAAAAATTTTTATATGATATAATTTTAAATTGGTTAGTTTAGTAAAACTTCCCTGCGCGGAGAGATACCGCGCCACAGACCAAAGAGGAGGTGTGTTTTGTGAGAAAGTATGAAATCGTTTTCATCGTGAAACCGCTTGACGAAGAGTCAACCAATGCCATTGTCGAAAAATTTTCCAAACTCGTTGTAGCCAACGGCGGAACAATCGACAAAGAAGATCGTTGGGGAAAACGTCGTCTTGCATACGAAATCAAAAAAGAAGTTGAAGGCTTTTATGTAATTTTTTATGTAACTTGCCCGCCTGCTTGCGTTGACGAATGCGACCGCGTTATGAAAATCACTGATGAAATTCTTAAACATATGATCGTTCGTGCAGACGAAAAAGAGGACTAAGTTATGAACAAAGTTATCTTAAGCGGCAATTTGACACGTGATCCCGAAGTCCGCTACACTCAAAGCGGTATGGCTTATGCAAGAATGGGAATTGCGGTTAATCGTCCCTACTCTTCAAAAAATAATACTGATGGTCAACCGACTGTAGATTTTTTTAATCTGACTTCATGGGGTAAAACCGCAGAATTTTGCGGGCGTTATCTCAAAAAAGGTTCTCGTGTCCTTGTCGAAGGGCGTATCCAAAATGATAATTACGAAGATAAAAACGGCGTCAAACATTACAGCGTAAATATCAACGTTGACAATATCGAATTTGCCGGCAAAAAAGACTCCGACGGCGGAGACAATTCCGGCAACGGCGGTAATAATTATGGCAACGGTGGCGGAAATTATGGAAATAATTCCGGCTCAAACTATAATGATAACTCTGATGATGTTGACGTTCCATTTTGATTGAAATACCCTAAGGAGGGTTGAAAATGCGTAGAGAAAGAGGCAGACGTCCGCGCCGTAAAGTTTGTACTTTTTGCGTGGATAAAGTCGAACAAATAGATTATAAAGACGCGGCGAAATTGCGCCGTTTCATTACCGAACGTGGAAAAATTCTTCCGCGTCGTATTTCCGGCAACTGCGCTAAACATCAGCGTCAAGTTACACTTGCGATTAAACGCGCTCGTAACATTGCATTGTTGCCTTTCACTGCTGAATAATTTAAAAATTGATAAAAACAGAAGGGAGTCTGCGGACTCTCTTTTTTGTTGGGAAATTTTTATGAATAACAAAAATATTTTACCGTTGGCAGTGTTGGCAATCTGCGCGACGGTTGCAATTTTATATCGGCAGATGATTTATTTGCCGGTGCAAGAAGAAATTTCAAGGCTTGACGCCGAAACAAAACAAATTGAAATTGCCGAATCGGAATTAAAAAATTTGCAAGCGCGTTATGGCAATTTGGAAGAATTATTTGAATTGACGCAGGACAGATTGGCGCAAATGCAGGAATATTTACCCGCCGAAATGAACGCGGAAAAATTCGTGGCGCAACTTTATAATTTTGCAGAGGATAAAAAAATTTTGATAAATTCAGTGCAAATCGGCGAAACATCGGAAAAAGATTCAGTACAAAGACAATCTGTCAAAATTCATCTGGACGCAGATTTTATATCGCTGTTAAATTTTATACGTGAAATATTGGACGGCGAAAGGCTGGCAAGTTTTGAAAGTTTTTCCATTGCCCGCGAATATGACAGCAATATTTTAAATTGCGAATTGGAATTTGTAATATTTGCGTTTGATTTAAAATAAATTTTCAATTTTTGTTATGACGTGTTGGTAAACTCCATTTTAAAATATTTATGTAGACTGTTTGTTAAATTTTTTTATTTTATTAAATGTACTTTTTCTTTGCTAGGGACTGTTGGTAAAATCAGTAGAAATAGAAAACATAAGCAATTCTTTGATACAATAAGTTTGAAAAAGCTTGAAAGGATTGCTTATGTCAAACAAA
>CAJOGS010000131.1 GCA_905234045.1 uncultured Selenomonadaceae bacterium
AATGGCAGATAAGTATGAAAGCGTAGGAAATCGCCGCTATATGGAAATTGAATTTGCCTTGCCAAATGAATTCAAAACTGTAGAAGAGTATAGGCAAATAATAGACGCATTTATAGAAAAATATTTATCATCCCATTATTACGCATATGCGATTCACGAGAAAATCGGAATGTTATCCGAAGAGCAAAGACATCCGCACGTCCATATAATGTTCTCGGAACGAATGATAGACGAAGTGGAAAAAGTGCAAGAAAGACCACCTGAATATTTTTTCAAATATCCGGCACGAAAGAGAAGGGACGGTTCTGAACCGTCGTTTGAAGAAAAATATAAACGCGGCGCACCTAAAAATCGCCATTGGAATGAAAAATCTTTTTTATTCTTACTGCGTGAAGATTTTGCGCGAATAGAAAATGAAGTATTAGCGAAAAACGGCTTTTCTATTCGTGTTGACCACAGGACATTAAAAGCACAAAAAGAAGAGGCGGAGCAAAAAGGCGACAGTTCGCTTGCCCGACTTTTTAACCGCAACCCCGAAGAATATATAGGCGTAATCGCTTGCAAAGAAAACGAAGACCCGAAATTAGAGCGTTTGAAAAAATATAGAGAATTAAGAAATCAGCATTTCGATTTAATTTTCAAAAATGACTCGGCAGTGAAAGAAATAGAAGAATTGGAAACAAAGGACGCAGTGCAAAATGCAACAGTGAAGGCACGGGAATTTATAACATCAGAAGAATTTCTTTCTCAAAAATTCGACACGGAAAAATTACAGGAATTGAAAAGAAAGTTGCTATTTGAGATTGAAGAAGTGAATCGCTGGAAACGCGCTATTATTTCACAACACGAGGCGGAAGAAAAAGCCAAACTTGAATATATGACGCCGAAAGAGCGCGAAGTCTGGCAAAAATACCGTGAGATGATTTTACAAAAAAAGAATTTGGAAGAATTTCTTGAAAAATGCACCGCCCCCGAAACATTATCCAAAGAAGCCGCCAGTGGATATGAGGAAGTGAGGCGGGGAGCAAAAAATACAATGTTTTTACTTCTTTCCTCTGCCGCTCTTCTCAAAAAATCTATTGAAGAAATCGAGAATAAACTGGAAACACCTGACTGCAAAAAAAATATTCAAATGGTGACACATCAAATTTTGCAAGAGAATACATATGCCAGAAAAATGTTGAAGTTGGAAAGTGAAAAATTGGATCGGGCAGTAGACGAACTCAAAGCCGCAATTTTTTATCAATCAATTTCAGACAAAGATTATTACAAAACGCGGGAAATATATGATATTTTGTGTCATCAGTATTTTGCATTGAAAAAAGAACACGAAAAAAATTTGGAATTAAAGTACACCTACAAACGGAAAGTAATATCGCCGTTAAGAGCCTTAGAAATGGCAAAAAATATATTCGTCAAAGGCGAATGGAAAAATTTACGCGCATCGCTACGAAAGTTACTGAAGGACAGCGAAAAATTAGCTAAAAAACTTGAAGATTACAATGAGCGAGAAAAGATTTTCAAGAACAAAAAAAGCACCCCAGAAAATCAGGCGGCTTTGTGGCAAGAAAAATATTCTCTGACGCGGGAAAGAATGCTGATAGGAATCAAAATAAAAAAACTAGACGCTTTAAAAATTTCTCTCGACGATAAGAAAAAGGAATTAGAGGAACTTTGCAGTAAACCTGAATCAGTGCGCCAAATTCAAATAATAGCAACAGGCATTCTTCGCAAAAATCGTAAATTTGTAGAAAAATTTGAAGATTTGAATAAAAAAGTAAACGGCATAGCCGAAAATATCCAGCATATAAAAGCGCAAATTAACATTGTGGAATTGCAACTAAAATCTGAACGCCGCACTACTTACTATCAAGTTTTATCACCCAAATACAGCGATAAAATAGCCGCCGCGTTAATAGCCAATGCAATGTTAGGAGAGCCACACGCCGCCCAACTTGTCGCCCGTTCCACCGGCAACAACCTAGAAATGGAGAAAACGTGGGAACTGATGAGCGATCTTGATAAAGATGAAATCATTCACCAAAAAATTTTCCGTAACTTGTGATATATAATCGCAAATTTTACATTTCAAAAATTCGCGTCGGAAATCTCCCAATATACATTGAATTTTGGGAGTAAAAAATTATTTTTGGGAGAAAAATTTCAATCATTTCTCAAATTTAACTTGAATATTGCCATTTCCGACCGTTTCAGATAGATCTACAGGATTTAAAATTTTTCCAAGCCGTGTATAACTGTAACTGCTTGAAAATGTTTCATAGAAAAGTACTACCGTATTTGAACTCCATAGCATTAAATCGCCAGCGTTAATAATACCTGCGCGGCTGTCTTTGGACGGCAAATTTTTATTTAACCGAACATATTTTTCATTGCCGTTCAATTCGTTCATCGTGACTTCAAGCGGCAACATTTCATAAAATTCCCGCGCCGATTCGCTATTTTCTAAAACTATTTCAAATTTTTTGCCATTTACTGAAATTTTTATTTGCATATTCTGTACCTCCTGCACTTCAGTTTGTACATTACTTGTTGCTGATTGTGTTGCACCACAACCTGTTGAAAAAATCAGCAACATTAACAAAAAAACTACTGAAAATTTTTTCATTGCTTACACTTCTTTCAAATTTTTAAACCAAATTTAGAAATGACAAAAAAAGAAATAATCGCCGTTCCTATCGCATCTGCTATCAGTGGGAGCAGTCCCAAATAAAATGCCTTCCACTCTTCCACTCGATAATACACCAAATATGCGACCATTGAAAAAATTGTGGTTGCCGCTACTACTATTAATAACATTGTCGGATAATTTCCAGCCGCAATTTCTTCATTGTACACTGCAAAAATTGCGGCGATTTCCATTGTTGCCCACGCCACTATCAAAAATAATTCTGCTGTCACTTGCCGATGAAATATCAAGACTGTTACCGTAAGCAACGCTATGTAAGCTACTACGCCTATCAAGCAAATTTGCCTTGTATCTGCCAAGTTACGAATACCGCTGATGTTCAGATACATTCCGACAGTTCCACAAGCAAACGTTAGCCAGAAAAGAATCCCCGCTGTACCGCTGAATTGATCCCCATTTACTTTTGGATTATACGCAACATACCACCACGCCGCGTATATTAAACAACACAACGTCATCGCTCCTTGCCCTGCTGCTATGTATTTTAAAAATTTCATCTCATTAACTCCATAAATTTTTTCTCATTGACTATAGTCCAATAACAAAAAAACTTCAACTTTTTAGCGTTGAAGTCATTTTTTTTTTGCTTCTTTAAACGAATGAATATTAATCACAATAATCATTGTCATATTTCATTCGGCGACGACGCGAGATGTAATAATCTTCTTCATCTTCAGTTGATTCAAAATAATCGTGCGCTGAATAGTAATTGAAATATACATCGTACAAATTTCCATTTCGATTTTTTAAGCATTTTATTTGTATCTCTCGGGGCGTTTGCTGATTATGCATTGCCATACGTTCTCTTATTTCATTCGTTGCTGTCTTGCGTACTATTTCGTTTAAAAATTTCGGTTGCATTGCCCATATTACGTCCGCTGAATATTCGATTGAGCCGCTTTCCTTAAAACTTTCAAAGTATGCCGGTAAATTGTAATTTGTTCTATTAAATGAACTCACTATTATAAATGTTGTGTTCGTTTGTCTCTGAAAGATTTTCAACTTGTGAACTATGTCATCTATGCTTTGTTTTATTCCTTCCTTTTCTGACGGGATTATTTGCAAATAATCTACGCATACTATTGGCGGGCGTTTCGATTTTTTTATCAGGGCTTTCAGTAATTCCAGTAAATCGTCTATCGTTTCTGTTGATAATTCAATTACTTTCAATTCTAGCGGTTTCTGCAATTCCTCTACTATCTCATTTACTGTAGTATTCCACACTCCGCGCCTTATGTCTGCCGCTGTCAATGCTGTTTCCCCGACTCTTTGAAAAAGTTTGCTTGATACTGACTTACTGTATAATTCCAGCCTCGACATTTCATAACTGCAATAGATGCAACTTTCTCCATTTTCCGCCAACTGATTCAACAGTTGCCAACAAAATGTTGTTTTTCCACACGCTGGCGTTGCTCCTACCACATACAATCCCGCATTAAAGATTTGTTTCTCATCTATATTTGCAAAGCCGGTCTTTCGATTCGCTAATTCTATATTTTCCGCTATTTCTTTTTTAAATTCTTTCTTGAAATATTCCGCGCTGGTTTTTATCTGCGTTTTGGTTGTTTTTTCTTGCGCCATATTTTCCTCCTAATTTTAAAATGACAAAATTTTAACTGAAAAATTATACCAAAATATTCTAATCCTTTCCAAATCTCAAAATTTGCTCTTATAAACTTTTTTCTAAGTCAAAAATTGTTGCATTTGGTACAGAAGTCAAAATATACGGTGAGCGCTGATTATGAACTGAACACGCGGAAAGAATTTTGTTAAAAACGGCAAAATTTTTCTCTGTAACTCAATGTGTAGATGTGCTTCAAGTTCGTCTATTAAAACAACGCCTTCAAAATTATATTCGTTGAGCGTTCCATTTAACAGCCAATTCTGTTCCATTCTCAACATTATTCCCGTCATAATTTGAATTACTGAAGAATACCATCCGAAAGTTCAGTAAATCAATCTATCTTCCGCTATGAATCAATTTTATTATCGAAGTTTTCTATTAATTTGAGACAACTCAACCTACACAATTTTGCAACTATATTGAATTTCTCCGCTATTTATAATATACTTCTCAAAGAAAATAATTCTTTCCATAACGCAATAAAACTCTGTAACGTCTGACAAACATTACAGAGCTAGCTAGTGAATGTGTCGCTTCACTTGAGAACCCGAAGGCTTTATTGCCGCTGTTCGGTTTTTTTCCCGTACAGTTACTTTAGATTATACTATGGCTTTTCGGCTTTTTCAAATAAATTCAGCGACATTCACTATTGTGGGTGTCGTTTTTTAGTTGCATAAACGCCCACTTACGCGCAAAGAAAGCAATTATCACAAATATTTTTGAAAGGAGATTTCAGATGATTTTATGCTCTTCATAGACAAAATTAAATATTTGCAAAAAAATAAATCCAGTGTAGAATTTACTTAAACAATCACAACCACACCGAATTTTCGCTTAAACATTATTTATATGTATAGTCGACAGTAAGTCGACCGAATGATTTCGTTTTTACTTTCTGATTGTACCAATTTTTTCAAAAGTTCGCAAGTCAAAACAGTTTTAAAAAAATTTTAGTAAGGAGGTATTTTTTAATGAAAAGTATTCAGATTCTGCCGGTAGCGAATTTCAAAATTCCTAGGGGCTGTTGGTAAAATAAAAAATGAAACAACTAAAAAATTTTGATAGTTGGAATTACCTAACCTTTAGCAAATGTCTTTTACTAGGGCGTGTTGAA
>CAJOGS010000132.1 GCA_905234045.1 uncultured Selenomonadaceae bacterium
CCGCGCCAATTTCAATGACTGCTACGCCGCCCGCCAATTTTGCAAGGCGTTCTTGAAGTTTTTCTTTATCAAAATCGCTTGTGGATTCTGCAATTTGCTTTTTAATTTGAGCAACGCGAGCCGCAATAGCGTTTTTGTCGCCGTTGCCGTCAACAATGGTAGTTTCTTCTTTGGTTGAACGAATTTGACGCGCAGTTCCCAAATCTTCAAAGGTTACGCTTTCAAGTTTGCGTCCAAGTTCTTCACTGATGACATTTGCGCCGGTAAGAATTGCAATATCTTCGAGGTTGGCTTTTCTTCTGTCACCAAAGCCCGGAGCTTTAACTGCCAACGCTTTAAATGTGCCGCGCAATTTATTTACAACGATTGTTGCAAGTGCTTCGCCGTCAACGTCTTCAGCGATAATTGCGAGCGGTCTGCCCTGTTTTACAATTTGTTCAAGAATCGGCATAATGTCAGCGATTGATGAAACTTTTCTGTCGGTAATCAAAATGTAAGGATCGTCAAGGACTGCTTCCATTTTGTCGGCGTCAGTTACCATGTACGGGGAAATATAGCCTTTGTCGAATTGCATACCTTCAACAACAGTCAAATTGGTTGTCATAGTTTTGGATTCTTCGACAGTGATAACGCCGTCATTGCCGACTTTTTCCATAGCGTCTGCAATGAGTTGTCCAACTTCTTCATCGCCGGAGGAAATAGCGGCAACTTGTGCGATAGCGTCTTTGCCTTCGACTTTTTGAGCGGAATTTTTAATTTCTTCAACGAGTTTTTTAACAGCGGTTTCAATACCTTTTTTGATAATCATGGGATTTGCGCCGGCTGCAACATTTTTCATACCTTCACGAATGATAGCCTGTGCAAGCAAAGTAGCGGTTGTTGTACCGTCACCGGCAACATCGTTAGTTTTGGTTGCAACTTCTTTAACGAGTTGCGCGCCCATATTTTCAAAATGGTCTTCGAGTTCAATTTCTTTCGCAATGGTTACGCCGTCATTTGTGATTGTCGGTGCGCCGAATTTTTTTTCTAAAACAACATTGCGACCTTTAGGACCAAGTGTAACTTTTACAGCATCAGCAAGAGCGTCAACGCCACGACTGAGAGCGCGGCGGGCGTCTTCGTTAAACAAAATTTCTTTTGCCATTTAAAAACTTCCTTTCAGTCAGTTTTAGATGGTCAGATAGTTAGATTGCCAGAGGTTCAGTAATTATTTTCTAACTGTCAATCTGTCAATCTGTCAATCTAATCATCTAAATAATTGCCAAAATATCGCTTTCACGAATTACCAAATATTCTTTATCGTCAACTTTGACTTCACTGCCCGCGTATTTGTTGAAAAGTACCTCTTGACCAACTTCAACTTCAGGAACTGCGCGAGTACCGTTATCAAGAAGTTTGCCTGTACCGACTGCAACGATTTTGCCTTTTTGAGGTTTTTCCTTTGAAGTCTCAGGCATTATGATACCGCTTTTAGTCTTCAATTCGACTTCAGCGACTTCAATTACAACTCTGTCTCCAAGTGGTTTAATCATATTATTTAGCCTCCCAAATAGGTTTTACCTGTAATTTCAACCGTTCGGCTGAAAACTTCTATATAATAATTCCTTTTCGACAAAATGTCAAGGTATTGTAGTGTGGTAGTGGGGTAGTAGGTAGTGATTAGTAGATAGGGCGTATTGGAAAAAGCATTTAGTGCAACCTGTGCAAATTTTTTCAACTTTCTTTTGTTACTTTTATTTGACAAAGAAAAATAAATCTAATTAGGGACTGTAGGCAAAGTACTTAAAAAGTAGACTGAGAACAGTAAAGTTTGTGCGCGCACGGACGCGCGCTCAGTTAGCCGCCGCGCGCAGGTCACGTGATGTGACCGCAGTATGCGCGGCTAGCGTCTTTCTTTGGTACTTTCTTTTTCGCAATGCAAAAAGAAAGTACATTTAAAAACATTTAAGTAATTACATTTCATCAGTAAAATTTGATTTTTTCAACACGCCCTAGTTTTTCGTGCTTATCGAACAAAAAATAATTCGTGAATCAGCATTTTCAATTAATTTTTCAAAACTCCCTAACCACTAAAATTGTTCCGTCGGGACAACAACAATATCTGCATTACTGATATAATCATCATTAATCAAGAAAAGAAGTTTTGAAATATATGAAAGGAGTAAATTAAAATGGCAACTTTTACATCAGCTTTAGCCGTTATGTTTGTATTCGCAATAATGACTGCCTCTACAGTTTATCTTTTTATGAAACGCAAACAAGATATTATGACTTTAAAGCAAGCCAAAATTATAATTTACGCAGAGGTTCAAGATATTTGCGAAGTGGCTCTTGTTAAAAAAACTTTTAACTCTATCGTTTCAAAAGATTTTGATAAAAAATTGCCCTTTTTTGACACTCACATTCCGGGTACTTCCAGAAAATTTTTAATGGAATATTCAGGCGTCATTAAATGCGGTTTCGACTTCCAAAAGGTTCAAGTTGTCCCCGATGATTCTTTTGGACGCAAAATAAAAATTTTTATTCCCAAGTGTAAAATATTAGATCGCTATTCCGATGATGATTCTTTTAAAATTCACTTTCAAGACGCCGGTATTTTTGCCTCCAACATTAAAATTGAAGAAAAAGATAAATGGGTTGCCGATGATCTGGAAAATCAAGTACAAATCGCCATTCAAGAAGGCTTAGTTGAACGCGCTGACGAAAACGCTCGGCAAATGTTGTGGTCTCGTCTTTCCAATAGAGGATTAAATAATCATTTCAACATTGAAATTATATCTTTTGATAAAGACTGTCCGCCGGTTATTGATTCATATCAACAAAATCTTTTAGAGTAAAATTTTTTACAAAATAGCCGCTTTCATAGATTTAACAAATTCGCCGACATGCGGCGCGGCATCTTCGCCGTATTTTGAAATAATTTTGATAATTGCCGAGCCGACAATTACGCCGTCAGCAAATTTTGACATTTTTTCAGCTTGTTCAGGCGTCGAAATTCCAAATCCTACCGCGCAGGGAATTTTTGTATTTTCACGCACAATTTTTATCATCGGTTCAAGATTGGTTGTAATTTCCGAGCGCGTTCCCGTAACGCCGAGACTTGAAACAATGTATAAAAATCCTTCAGCCTCACTTGAAATTTTTGCGATTCGATTTTCTGAAGTCGGCGCAATCATTGAAATTAAATCCACGTTATATTTTTTACACAGCGGCGCAAATTCATTTTTTTCTTCAAAAGGAATATCAGGCAAAATAAGCCCGTCAATTCCAATGTTCGCACAAGTTGAAATAAATTTTTCCGCGCCGTAGCCGAAAACTACATTTGCATAAGTCATAAAAACCAGCGGTACAGAAATTTCTTGACGCAGATTTTTTACAAACTCAAAAATTTTGTCGGTAGTTACGCCGCCTTGCAACGCTTTTAAATTTGCGTCTTGAATCACTACGCCTTCAGCCGTCGGGTCTGAAAACGGTATGCCCAACTCAATTAAATCTGCGCCATTTTTTACAGCCTCACGGACACAAGCCGCCGTAGTTTCCAAATTCGGATAACCGCAAGTTATGAAAGGGATAAACGCTTTGCCCTGTGCGAAGGCGTTTTTTATTTTACTCATTGTGATTGACTCCTTGAAAAATTATTTTTTAAAAATTTGATACTTTTTTCTTAGATAGTTGCTGTTGAATAATTCTTGTTTTAAATTTTTTTATATTAAATGTACTTTTTCTTTGTTGCGTCAAATTAGTTGGTAGTAAAACACTAGTACCTAGTCCCTAGCCCCTAGTCTCTAGCCATCCAGCCTGACGCCTCTAAATTTTGCAACAGACGCGCAATCTTTATCGCCGCGCCCTGAAATTGTGATGACAATAATTTTATTTTTCGGCAAAGTTGGAGCGATTTTTTGAGCGTAGGCGACGGCGTGCGCCGATTCAATCGCAGGAATAATCCCTTCAGTTTTTGAAAGATATTCAAAGGCGCAAACTGCCTCTTCATCTGTGATTGGTACATATTCGGCGCGCTTAGTGTCATTCAAATGCGCGTGTTCGGGACCTATACCGGGATAATCTAAGCCGGCTGAAATCGAATATACCGGCGCAATTCCGCCAAATTCGTCTTGACAAAAATAACTTTTCATGCCGTGAAAAATTCCCGTGCGCCCTGTAGAAATTGTGGCGGCAGTTTCAAAAGTATCGACGCCGCGCCCCGCCGCCTCACAGCCGATTAATTTTACTTCTTTATCTTCAATGAAATGCCAAAAACTTCCCATAGCGTTTGAACCGCCGCCGACGCACGCAATTACATAATCCGGCAGGCGGTTTTCAATTTCCAACATTTGCGATTTAATTTCTTTTGAAATGACTGATTGAAAATCGCGGACAATCGTCGGAAAAGGATGCGGTCCCATAACCGAGCCTAAACAATAATGAGTATCTGAAATGCGGCGCGTCCATTCTCTTAAAGTTTCGCTGACTGCGTCTTTCAAAGTTGCCGTACCGTTTTTCACGGGAATAACTTCCGCGCCCAAAAGTTTCATTCTGTACACATTCAAGGCTTGGCGTTTGGTATCTTCTTCGCCCATAAAAATTACACATTCCATATTGAAAAGCGCGGCGGCGGTTGCAGTTGCCACGCCGTGTTGCCCTGCGCCTGTCTCTGCAATCAGGCGCGTTTTGCCCATTTTCTTTGCAAGCAATGCTTGTCCGAGTACGTTATTAATTTTGTGCGAGCCGGTATGATTTAAATCTTCGCGTTTGAGATAAATTTTTGCGCCGCCCAAATCTTTTGTCATTTTTTCGGCAAAATATAAAAGCGACGGACGCCCCGCATATTCGTTAAAAAGTTTTGCAAGTTCGTCATTAAAATTTTTATCGTTTTTGTAATGTTCGTACGCTTCCTCAAGTTCAATAACGGCGTTCATCAGCGTTTCGGGTATGTACTGCCCGCCGTAAATTCCAAATCTGCCTTTCATTTTAATTTGCTCCTTTCTTTTATAAGGGTTAGAGGAATTTTTCACTAACAATTAACAACTAGGGACTGTTGGTAAAGTCAACGATGCTATCACTAAAAAATTTTGAAAGTTGGAATTTCTCAACCTTTAGCAAATTGCTTTTATTAAGACTACCCGCGCCCCAGCCCGTCTCTGTTTTTGCCTCTGATTAAAATTCGGTGTAAAAGGTGGGACGCGGCTGGACGGTTGACCTGTTACCGCGCCAAACGTGAAAAACCTGACGGGCAGAGCGTCTTTCTTTTTGGTACTTTTTCTTTGACAAGACAAAGAAAAAGTACATTTAAAAAATTAAAAAATTTTAACAAACATTCAAAAATCTAGTTTACCAACACGCCCTAGCCCCTAGCCCCTATTTCCTAATTAAATTTACAAATTTTTTCATCTTCGCCGCGTCTTTAATTCCGTTCGTTTCAAT
>CAJOGS010000133.1 GCA_905234045.1 uncultured Selenomonadaceae bacterium
ATTGGAATTGCCGATATAAATTACTGCAACGGTTCAGATAACGCGCTGATGAAAATTTTGCACGATAAAAAATTGCTGTTCAAATTTCAATCCTACGCGGGCTGGAATACTGCCACGAACTCAAGCGGCTTTGCACTTTCAACGGGTATTCTTTCAAGATATATGATGAATGACGGCAAAAATAAATTACTCGTTCGCCGTTATTTGGACGATTGGGCTTATCAAGCAAATATTCGTTCGATTGTCGGACACGAATTATTTTATATGCCGCGCGGCACTGTTGCCTATTATCAATTTGACGGTGAACGCGAATATGTTGAGGAAAGAGAAACTGAATTAATGCAGGAATGGGCAAAAAGATTTTTGCCGCCGTATAAATATTTGAGCGGCTTGAAAGTTTCCAACACGTGGAACAGAATGTTTGAATGTCACATTGAATTTGGTACAGATGAATAGAAATTTTGAATTAGACATATTGCGCGGGCTGTCGATAGCATTAATGATTGTGGTTGACGCGCCGCCAGATAAAATTTACGATATTTTGCAACATGCGGAGTGGGAAGGAATGACATTGGCAGATACAATCTTTCCCGCGTTCGCTTTTGCAATGGGAGCTTCGGCAACGTTTGCCACTGCGCGGCATCAATTTTCACCGACAAAAATTTTTCGGCGCACAGGATTTTTATTTTTGGCAGGATTTTTACTGAACGTCTTAATATATTTTTGTTTTTCACAGGAACATATCAGACTTTTCGGCGTCCTGCAAAGATTGGCGTTGACATATTTTTTTGGAATATTAATTTTGATGAAATTAAAAAATACCGCCAAAATTTCAATAGCGGCATTTTTGTTATTGTTAATTTCGTCGGCAGGATTCCACATTTACGCGCCTGAAAATTCATTTTCTGAAACTGAAAACATCAGCCGCGCAGTTGATTATATTTTTCCCGGCGTAAATCATATTTACATGATGACGCAAGACCCTGAAGGCTTGTACGGCACTTTGAGCGGTACGGCGTCAATGCTGTTTGGAATTGTGGCGGGAAAAATTTTAATGCAAAATAAACGGCGAAAATTAATTTTATATGGCGCGGGAATTTTAATTTGCGGTTACTGCTGGAGTTATTTTGACATAATCGCAAAAAAACTTTGGACTGCGCCATTTGCATTGTTAAACGCGGGCGGCGATATGATTTTACTTGCCGCGCTGGGAATGTTATTTGAATTTGCGCCTTGCGTCAAAAAAATTTTCCACCCGTTCGATTCACTCGGCAGAAATCCATTATTTTTTTTCGTGGCGTCAAATGTTGCGGTAATTCTTTTGTGTGCAATAAATATTTCAGATATTCCGGCACTTATTATGCTTTATCACAAAACTTGTCAAGGAATTTTTGGCAGTGAAATGGACGTACTTTTATTTTGCATAAGTTGGTTAATAATGTGGCTGATACCGGCTGAAATTTTGAATCGCCGAAAAATTTTTATTCGTCTTTAGGGGCTGTTGGTAAATTTTGCTTTAAAATTTTTTTATTGATTTTTATATATTAAATTTACTTTTCTTTGCTCGTCAAAGTAGTTGGATAGTTTGATAGTTAGATAGTTTTATAGTGCGGTAGAAAAAACTATCAAACTATCGCACTATCAAACTATCGCACTACAAACCGTCCGTACTTTGCGGATTGTTTTTAATATTTTTGAGTTATTCAACACGTCCTATAAAAAAAATCGACGAGACAAAATGTCCCGCCGATTTTTTTGTGTGGATTGAAAAAAATTTTATCAGTCGTATTTGAACGCCTGCAAAGAATTCTGCAAATCTTGTGCAAGTCTTGAAAGTTCGTCAGACGCGGAAGAAATTTCTTCAGCCGATGCAGATTGTTCTTCAGCCGCCGCAGATACACTTTCCATTTCTTGTGAAACGTGATTGCTCTTTTCTTCGATTTTCATTGAATTGGTACGAATCTTATTTGTAGCTTCAGAAACCAGTTGAAGTTCCTGCAACATATTCTTAGCTTCTCCGGCAACATTGTCGGTAGCCTCTTTAATTTGGTCGAAAGTTTCGCTAAGTTTTTGAACTGATTCAGAACCTTCACGAACTGCCTGAGTACCTTTTTGCATTGAATTGACAGCCTCAGTTGTATCAGCTTGAATATCGCCGATAAGTGCCGCAATTTTTTGCGCCGCGTTTTGAGATTCTTCAGCAAGTTTTCTGACTTCTTCAGAAACAACGGCAAAGCCTCTGCCGTGTTCGCCTGCGCGAGCAGCCTCAATAGCCGCGTTAAGTGCAAGCAGGTTAGTTTGTTCCGCAATGCCTGAAATAGCCTCAACAATTTGTCCGATTTCTTGTGAACGTTTACCAAGTTTATCAACAGTTGCCGCAGAATCATTAACGATTTTTTCAACGCCGATAATTTGCGAAACTGCATTGTCAACCGCGCCGCTACCCGTTGTAGCTTGACTGTTTGCTCTTGAGGCGTGGTCAGAAACAACATTTGCCGTCTTATTCAAGTTGCCGATTGAAACCATTGCACCGTCGATTGACTCCATAGCCTCGCCGACGTTTTGTTGTTGTTCGACAACTGAACCTGCAGAATTTGTAACTGATTGTGCAACCTGTTCGGACGCTTGAGCCGCCTGGTGTGCGCTTGCAGTCAATTCTTGAGAGGACGCCGCCAACTGTTCAGATGAATGAGCCGTCTTCTTCAGCAAGTTTGCGATTGTTTCACGCATATCACGAATAGCCTGTGACATAATACCGAATTCGTCGCCGCGATGAGGATCAATCAAATCACTCTTTCTGAAGTCGCCGGATTTAAGATGATGGAAAAGTTCTACCATATTTGACAAAGGTCTGGTAATACCGTTTGCAATTACGCGGCTGATAACGCTGAGCGCAATAACTACCACGCCAACTGCCACGAAGAATGAAGAAACAATACCGTCAATATCAGCAATACTCTTGTTGAATCTTTCGTCGGAACGTTGACGAACGCCATCTTGTACTACAGCAAGTTTATCACTGAGTGAAACAGCGTACGGCATGCATTTTTCTTCGTAATAATCCATAGCTGCATTTCTATGAGCCGTGAGTTGTGAAGGATCTGCCGGCGGTTGCATATTCATCAAAGTTTCAGCTGCTTCTTTGAATTTCTGAAAATCTTCCTTGACAGGATCAAGTTCAGCTACCAAATTCGGTTCTTTGGAAACATTTTTTTCGTAACTTGCAAGATATTCTTGAAAATCTGCCATAGCTTTTTCAAATTTATCTTTACGAGATTTTAAAATTGCGGCATCGTCTACCATTGGTGCCAATGTAGTTTGAACCTGCGCGTAGCGTGTATTGTAACGGCAACGCGCCACATAGAACATTGAATTGTAGTACCTGTTGTAAATTAATTCAATGTCGTCCTTTGCTGTCTGTACACCGTTATAGCCGATATAAGCCACGATGAACAGACCGATAAGTGCTACAACGTTAAGAATTACTAATTTAACGTTTACGCTTAAATTATCCATGAAAGCCTCCCCTTTCTTTGCGGTAAAAATATTTTGGCTTAACACGTTGCTTTGAGATTTTACGACAACAGCAACAAATATTGTCAACCGCGTACCTCAAATATTAAAATGACTAGAATATATTACCACATAAAGTCAAATTTGTCCTGCAAAATTTAAATAAATTTGACGCTTGATATTTTTTTTGCTAAACTTTCGCCGTTAACAGTTGAAATTTGGAAGGAAGTTTTAAAATGGCTAAAGACAAAATTAACAAAGTTGTACTTGCATATTCCGGCGGGCTTGATACGTCCGTTATTATTCCGTGGCTCAAAGAAAATTACGGCTGTGAAGTTATCGCAGTTTGCGCTGATGTCGGACAGGGCGAAGAATTGGAACCCGTACATGATAAAGCATTGAGAAGCGGCGCATCAAAAGTTTTTATCGCTGATTTGACAAAAGATTTTATCGAAAATTATATTTTCCCGACACTGAAAGCAAATGCAGTGTACGAAGAAAAATATTTACTCGGCACAAGTTTTGCACGTCCGATTATTGCAAAGAAACTTGTCGAAATTGCAAAGGCTGAAGGCGCAGACGCCATTGCACACGGCGCAACCGGCAAAGGCAATGATCAAGTTCGTTTTGAATTGACTATTAAAGCACTTGCGCCTGAACTCAAAATTATTGCTCCGTGGCGTGAATGGGATTTAGATTCCCGTGAAGCTGAACTTGAATATGCAAAGGCTCACAATATCGAAATTCCTACTGACAATAAAAAATACAGCATGGACAGAAATATTTGGCATTTGTCTCACGAAGGTTCAGATTTGGAAGATCCCTGGAACGCACCGAATAATTCAATGTTTTTAATTTCAGTTGCGCCTGAAAACGCTCCCGATAAACCTGAAGAAATTACTATTGATTTTGAGCAAGGTATTCCCGTTGCAATTAACGGCGTCAAAAAAGATTCTGTTGCACTCATTACCGAATTAAATGAAATTGGCGCAAGAAACGGCGTCGGTATCGTTGACATTTGCGAAAACCGCCTTGTCGGCATGAAGAGTCGCGGCGTTTATGAAAATCCTGCAGGCTCCATTTTGTATTATGCACACCGTGAATTGGAATATCTCTGCCTTGACAGAGCAACTTTCCACTTTAAACAACACGTAGGCATTAAATACGGCGAATTGGTTTATGACGGCATGTGGTTTGCACCTCTGCGCGAGGCGTTGGCGGCGTTTGTAGATGAAACTCAAAAAACTGTAACAGGTACAGTCAGATTGAAACTTTACAAAGGCAACATTATTTCAGCCGGTGCAAAGTCTCCGCACTCTTTGTACAGTCAAGAATTTGTAACATTTGAACATGACGACGTTTATAATCAAGCGGACGCCACAGGATTTATCAATTTGTTTGGCTTGCCGCTTAAAGTTCGTGCGTTGGTAAATAAAGACTAATGATTAAATACAGGGGGATAGGGATCTGAATTTTTTAATTCGGTCTCTTCCCTTTTTTTTGTAAAGAAAGAACGTGATAAAAATGAGCGAAAAACTTTGGGGCGGCAGGTTTGAAAAATCTACCGACGAAATGATTAACGAGTTTCAAGCGTCGATAAAATTTGATAAGCGACTTTACAAAGAAGATATAGCCGGTTCAATCGCCCATGCAAAAATGTTGGCGAAGTGCGGAATAATTTCAGCTGAAGACGCCGAAAAAATTATTGGCGGCTTGAAAAATATTTTGGCGCAAATTGAACAGGGGAATTTTGAATTTAAAACCGAACTTGAAGATATTCACATGAATATTGAAAAAGTTTTGACTGATGAAATAGGCGACGCGGGCGGACGTTTGCACACTGCGCGCAGCCGTAACGATCAAGTTGCGCTTGATATGCATTTATACGT
>CAJOGS010000134.1 GCA_905234045.1 uncultured Selenomonadaceae bacterium
ACGCCTGTAATCTGCCCGCGCGGTCTACTTCAATGCCGTTTACAACGCGGTTGCCGTTCGGCAGGAGCATTTCGCAGTTTGAAACTCCGTAGCCGGTATTTGGATTTGACACGCGCTGACTTTACAACACTTGCAAGCGCAAGCTGTAGGGATTTGCATTTGAAAATCTGCGCCGAAACAATATAAAAGCGTCGCCGTCCGTCAGACTGCTTGCCAATGTTATTCTCTGCAACTCGTAAAAATTATTTCGCCGTGAAAAATCGCAGTTTAAGCAGTTCGCCCAAATTTCAAACTCTAATTTAGTTTTGTCAGCCCATCGCCGCGCCGACTCCGCCGTCAGTCCCAACATTTCGACTTTCGGCACCGGAAATAATTCAAGCCCGTTACCTAAAACGCCCGTAACCATTGAAGTTATCGCCGCCGCGCCCAACGGTGAATTTATCGCTAAATCAAAGGCGCGTTTTCGCAGTAGCGTTAAATTTGCGTCTACGTCTGAAATTGCCGAATAGTGGCGCGGGTAATATGTTTTCAGAGAATTTTTTTCTGCGGACGCGCCGCCTTCGCTGTAACCGCTGTTTGTAAATTTTTTCTTCTTCATAAATTTTTTTTGCCCTTGAAAAAATATAGTGTGTTGTAGTGTGATAGTGGTATAGTGGTATAGTGGTATAGTAGTATAGTGTTATAGCTATCGCGCTATCCAACTATCCAACTATCAAACTATCGCACTAAAAAAGCCCGCTGTTACACGGGCTTTTGGACTTTTCTATTTCATTATGTTAAAATAGCTTCGGTTTAAATACAAAGACCTTTCAAAAGGCTTTTTCAGTTTATACGCTGAAATTATAGCCTTTTGAAGTGTTTTTGTCAAACATTATACTTCAGGAGGTTTTTTTATGGAAGTTTCAGATTTAATCCGCATTGAGTATCACGGAGAATTGGTTTTAACATCAAAGCAAATGTCGAATCTTTATAATTGCGCAGTTTATCAAATTCGCCAAAATTTCAAAAACAAAAAAGATAAATTTGTTGAAGGCGTCCATTACTTTTACCTTGAAGGCGCGGCATTGCGTGAATTTAAAGAATATCTCGCCAAAGTTAAGGTGAAAAATAACGGTGTAGAAAATTTATGCACGGCACAAAATAGCGGTGTAGAAAATTTCGACGCGGCTTTTTTGCCCTGTACAAAATTAGCGTCGTCGCTTTTCCTCTGGACAAAAGAGGGAGTTGTCCGCCATTGCAAAATGATTGGCACTCAAGAGGCGTGGGAAGTTTTTAAACTTTTGGAAAAAAGCTATTTTGAACAAAATACAGAGCAACTTTTAAATTGCGTCTATGCAATGGAATTGGACGACGGCACTGTTAAAATCGGCAGGTCGGCGAACATTGACGAACGTTCTAAACAAATTGAAAATGAAACCGGCTGTAAAGTTCTTCGCATTTATCATACCGAACTTTTGCCCAAAACAACCGCCGTAAAAATTGAAAGCGATTCCTGCAAGCCTTTAAATCCTTACCTTGTGCACGGCAAAGAATATTTCTGCGTTGCTTTTGACGCCGCCCGCGCCGTCATCGAACAATCTGCAGAGACAATTCACCCGCCGAAAAATGATTTTACGCCGCGTGAAAAATTGGACACGTTGAAATTTTTAATTGCAAATTGCACCGATGAAAATCTGCGCGATGAATTAATAAAAACGGCGGCTAATATTTTAATAAATTTTAATAAACCTTGAAAAAAAGAAATGCCTCTGTTAAAATATTCTCAAAATTTAGCGGTTAGCTGTTAGCTGCCTGCTACAAAAATATAAGAGGTGTTTTGAATGGAAGAAAACATTAAAGCATTGCCGGAATATGCCACTGTGGACGAGATTAAAGAAAACTTTTCGATTCACGAATTAGTGGAAAAAGCGAAGAATGACAACCTCTCCGAATGGCTTGCCAGTAACTTTTTAATCGGTCAAGGGCAAAAACTTTTGGAAATCGTGGAGAACGGCGGCAACGACAATGAGCTTTTTTCATTGCTCTGCAGGATCTTCAAAGTAGATTTAACCGCGCTTTCTGATGAAGACGCCGCCAAAATTTCTCACTCACTCGACACGATACGCGCCCGCCTTGCCAACAAAGCAGTCGTCGCCGAAAGTCAATCTGAACTTGCACGCGCTATTTGGAGCGGCGCGGACACCATTGTTTTGAAAGGTGAAGCTGAATTCAGCTTGCCGCTCGGCGTGCCCAACAAGAAATTTATCGGCGAAGGCAACACTCTCATTGAAGTTTTTTACGATGAAGACGTTGACTTCGACGCCAAAGGCATTATCGTTGAAAACGCGCAAATTTTCCTGCGTTCGCAAATCAATTTCAAGGCTGACAATTCCAAAAACCTCAAAGTCATTTACGGCAACAAGAAATTAATCGAAGGCAACGATTTATCAGACGTCTTTCACGTTTTGAAAGGGCGTTCGCCGTTTGAATCCGCCGACGCTTACCGCAACCGCGCCGAAAATATCAAAGGCGTTGCCGTCGGTTACACTCTTTTAAACAGCGCGGACTATAATTTCGACGGCAATTCTTTCAAACTTGCGCCGGTGTGGGATTTGAAATTTATCGACGTGTTACGCACTTTTGTCGCCGGTAAAAATTTCTCAATCAAAGTTGCGCCTGATGTCGCAGAAAAACTCTACTACAACGAACGCAAAATGCAAATCTTCGCAGACTTCGGTTACACCGACAAATTAACAATTTCCGCGCTTTATCTTGAAACTGCAAGCGCGGGCAGAATTTATCTTGAATTTTAGGTTATAGGGATATAGGGGCTAGGGATATAGGGAAAAATCTCTAGTCCTCAGTCCTCAGCCCCTAAAAAGCTATCAAATGATACCACGCCGCATTTAACGCCGCGTAATTTCTTATCTTTTCCAATGTCCTATAAAAATAATCGTTGCTAATCTGCAATTCCTGACAAACTACGTCTACGCGCTCGCTTAAATACCGACCGCGCAGTATCCTGTAAAATGTTTCGCCGCGTTCATGGCACCATTTTTTTGTCTTGTCAATTACAATTAGCCAATGTTCGGGATAACGCAAAATTTGATTATCCACAACAACCGCCATTACCGGTTGCAAATTTCTCAACGCCTCTGCCGCCGTCGGATCGGACAGCTGACTGGCGTTTTTTATTTCAAAGTGCGCTGCTTTGTTTTTCGCATCTGTTACCTGCTCTCTGATTTTCGCTTCGTTGTAGAAGAGTATTCTATTTTCTTCATGTACGGCGTGTCTGATGACGACTGCAATTTTTTCACCTCTAAGCCTTTAATTGGGAAGAACTATATCTTATTGAAAAATCGAAATAAGAAAATTTGAACGTTGGAATTTCTCAACCTTCAGCAAATTGCTTTCTGTTGGACTACCCGCGTCCCGGCCCGTCTCTGTTTTTGCCTGTGATTAAAATTTGTGTAAAAGGTATGGCGCGGCTGTACGGCTGACTTTTTACCGCGCTAAACGCGAAAAACCTTGCAAAGGCGACGAGTAGGAGCGTTTGCCGGCAGCAGCTCCTTTCTTTTTGGTACTTGCAAATTCGACGAATAGGAGGATTTGCTCTTTGACAAGACAAAGAAAAAGTACTTTAAATATAAAAAGATTTAAAAAAAAATCCGCTTCAAGCGGGAAGAGACTAATATTTTATGGTATGGTAAGCAGTAAAAAAATTTCGTTGTGTAAGGATGGCTGAAAACTCACAGAGTTATCAACTTAACGCATTATATCATATATTTTGGTTTTTGTCGCAGAAAATTTTTAAAAAATTTTAAAAATCTAAACTTTATGCTGAATTTTTTTCATAAATTTTCCCGATAAAAAATCATACTAATTTGCTTGCGCCACCAATCATAACGCGGCGCGGCGTTTAATTTTTCCTGACGTTCGGCGAAAAGTTCTTCGTAACTTCTGCCGAGTACTTCACGCTGATATTTATATTTCGCATAACTCAAGCCGCATTCGTCCGCCTCTTTTATCATTTGGCGCATTTGCATTTTTCCAAATTCTTTGTTCGCTTCTTTCGGCGTCATTTTTTTTAATTTCTTGCAATCGTTGCAACATTTCTGATTGATTGATTGGGGCACAAATTCCTGACCGCAATAGGCGCATTTTCTGACAGGGTACTCTGAATGGTTGCAAGTCGTAAGCTCCAACTGCGCGAGGTTCCGTCAGGTGATAAAACTGTTACCGGCAACTCTTTCGGCAACTCTTTATCTTGATAGTAACGCTCCAACTTCGCTTTTGCTTTCTCCCGCGCCGCTTGCAATTCCAATTTCTGACGGGTGCGCTGTTCCTGCATTTTCTTGTTATACTGTTCCATCAGTCGCTTTACATTTTTTTCCGAACATTCGCTACTGCAACATTTTTGATAATTGCGCGAGGGTTCAAACTCTTTGCCGCATTGTGCACATTTCATTTTTTATTAACTCCTTTTCTTTGTAGCCTGTAGCTGATAGCTAACCGCTACCTGCTAACCACTACTACTTTTACATACGGTTGCGGGCGTTTCTTCTGCGGTACCTTGCTCACTTTCAATTTTACCGGCGTTTCTTTCAACAGCTGATTCACTTTGCTTTCATCGCCGCCGCAATAATCTACCCAACGTTCAAAAATCTTTCTCAAATCGCCTGACGCCGCAGGAAATACCGCCGTGCTGTCTTCTTTAAATGTCAAGCCCGGCACTATTGAACCGTCTTTCAAACTCAACGCGCGGCAGCCGTTCACCGTGACTCCTTCCGGATATTCTGCTATTATTGCGTCTACAGGTTTATAAATTTCCCCGCCGCCGACTTCTTCTTTTGCAATTTCTTCAAGTTTGTTCATTCGCTTTTCCTCCTTCGGTGTAGTGTGGTAGTGTGTTAGTGTTATAGTGTTATAGTGTTATAGCTATCCAACTATCAAACTATCGCACTATATTAGTCTTCGAGATTGTAAACTGACGGCGGCGGCGCAGTATTTCTTACCTGCGGCGGCGCAACTTTTCGCACCGGCAAACTTTTCTTTTTGCCGACTAATATCGCTTCAATATATTTCAGCGTCAAATGGTCGTACTTGTCGGTTTTGCCCGCTTCGTGTATCGCCGATACTACTGCCGCCGTGCCGTACTCTTTCTCATAATTCATCAGTACAATTACTTCGCCCATTTTCAAGGCGCGGTTTTCCCACATTTGCCACGCCTGCGCCACTTCTTCCGAGACATTCGACGGCGGCAATTTTTGGGCAACGTTAATGCTTTTTAAGGCGGAAGTGCAACCTTTCTCGTTTTGACGGACAAAAAATAAATGTTAAAATACGCGAAAGGAGAAAATAGAATGAATGAGAAAATGAAGGGAAATCAAAACGGACG
>CAJOGS010000135.1 GCA_905234045.1 uncultured Selenomonadaceae bacterium
TAAGAATCAAAAAAGCGTAGATATTAATTCTACGGAAGCGGCTACTGTGGAAACTTCAAAATTAAATGAAAAAGACGCGCAGAAAAAAGCCGAATCAGCTCAAAAGACAGCTGAAGATGTCAACGTTAAACCTATGAGCGAAACTGACATTAAAGAAATGGTTGAAAAACTCAATAAGGTTATGAAAAACGCAAATGCAAATCTTCGTTTTAACTATCACGAGGAAGCAGGTATGTTTTCTGTTGCACTTGTTGACAAAGATACTAACGAAGTTATCAAAGAATTGCCGCCGGAAGAAATGGTCAAAAACTTTGTCAAAGGAAAAATCTGGATGGACGCCTTTATCGGTACTTTCATTGATGAAAGTGCTTGATTTTGATTGATAAATTGCATATTTTTACTTGCAATTTTTTCAAGCGTCTCATATCTGCATTGAGCGTCAAGTTGGAAACTCTTGACGCTTATTTTTAAATTACGCACATTATCAAGGAGGGCTTAAAATGGGCGTTAATGGAATTTACGGTTTGTCAGGTTCGGGGCTCGACGTTGAATCAATGGTTAAAGTCGGAATGTTGAGCAAACAAGCCGAATATGACAAAATGCAACAAAAGTATACTAAGGACGAATGGAAGAAAACCGAATTTCTCAGCTTGTATGGCGAAATTCAAACTTTTAATGCGTCCACTTTGTCAAAATACAAAATGTCTTCAAGTATGAATTCACGTGATGCGTCAAGTGCTGACAGTTCCACTGTTACCGCAACTGCAAACTCAAACGCCGCCACAATGACTCATTATGTTGAAGTCACGGGACTTGCATCAAGTGCGTATTTTATCGGTACAACAAGCCCCGAACGTGAAAATACAGACGCAAGCGAAAAAACTAAACTGGCAAGCGTTTTATTTAGTTCGATTGAAGCTGTTGACGGCGATTCTAACAAAGTCAAAGTTGATGGCGTAGAAAAAAACGCCGACAGCGTGGCATTTGAATTTTCAATAGATGACGGCGTTAATGGTCTGGTAACTTCAAGCGATTCTGATGTAGTTGTTGCCTCAGCATCGCCAAATTCTGCGTCAGGTACTTACAAAGTTGTAATTAATTCACTTGCAACAGTTGAATCAGCTACTGCAACCTCTACAGGAAATCTTCAATCAGGATTTACTTCAACTTCATCGGTTGCAGATTTATTTAGTGGAAGTACTAATTATAGTATCATTAATGGTTCGCATTTGTCATCAGGGCAATATGAAACAGACACCAAAGACTTAGGCAATGCTACAACAATGATAGCAAATAACTCTACAAGCACAGACACTGCACTTGCATTCACATTTAACGACGAAACCAATAGCAAAACGATAAATCTTTCTTATGCAAATTTAAATTTGAGTGCTGAAGATTTTGTCACTGAACTGAATGAAAAATTTAACGATACTACCAACGGAGCCGCCAAATTGACGCTCAAAGCAGAATATGTAACTGATTCTGACGGCAAAGGCGGATTTAAGATTACAAATACAAATGGAAAATTAGGCACTGAAAGTAATTGGAGCATAACAAACGTAGAAGTTGATGACAATGCTCTTACCGAACCTGTTTCTGAATATAAAACTGGAAATTGGTGGTCTCCAACTACAGTAGCTGAACATGGTGAAAATTACGGATTAGGAAAAACTGCAGCAGCAGGTTATTTTGCAAATCAACTGTTTTTTGGGAGTAGTTCAGGTATAAGTGATAGCGCAACTAGCGTAAACAAGACAGTCACCGGTGAAGTTGCAAATGTTACAGTTACCGACCAAAACGGTAATGCTGTCAGTGTTACACCTAAATTAGAAAAAGTTACCAATGAAAACGGCACTACAAGTTATGTAAATACTGCAACGACTGCGGACGGTATGACATTTACTCTTAAAAATGTAACAGACTCTGCAGGAGTTGAAATTACAAACGAAGGTACACAAAATGTATCTGTAACGTACCGCGAACTTTTGGACGGTTTCAGTTTCTACGATTTAACTTCAAAAATTAACACTATGAACTCAAATGTTCGTATGAATTATGATTCGGTTCAAGACAGATTTTCTTTATACAACAAGAAAAGCGGCGAAAAAAATCAGATTAATATTCAAATTGGAACAGGCGAAGCTGCAGAAAATGCGGTAAAATTCTTTAATAAACTCGACTTGAAACAATCTTCACACGGCACAATTTCTAAAGACGCTTTAACTTTTGCGGCGGGGAAAAGTGTAAGTCAAGGCGGCGTAAATGCCTCAGCAAAAGTTGACGGCGTAGAATACAACGCTCTTGATTCAAATAATGTTTCGGTTGACGGCGTAACTTATACTTTCCAAAATCTTACCGCAACCGACAAGAATGTTGCAGTTACGGTTACACAGGACACTGAAACAATTATGAAAAATGTTCAATCTTTCGTTGACGATTACAATGCATTGCTGACAAAACTTTATAAATGGTACGACGAAAAACCGAACAGCGATTACAAGCCGCTTACATCTCTTCAAAAAGAAGGCATGAAGGAAGAACAGATTGAAAAATGGGAAGAAAAAGCAAAAGCCGGTATGCTTTACCACGATAAAACTTTAGGTAAAGTTATTACAGAATTGCGCGCTGCAGTTTCTGAAAATGTTGACGGCGTAAACGGTAAATACAAAAATGTTTTCTCAATCGGCATTTCAACAACAGGGCTCAAAGGTCAACTGACACTTGACAAGGATAAATTAAAAGCCGCACTTGCAGAAGATCCCGACGCGGTTTATAATGTCTTTGCCAAACTTGACAACGGCGAAAAACAATATTTACTTCAAGATTCATCGGGAAAACAATTTTGGTCAACGAATGCTTCACAATCAGGCTGTACAGCCGTTACTGATATTGAAGACGGCAAAGCAGTTACCAAAACTGTTGAAAGAAGTTCTTTTAACGGAATTGCCCAACGGCTCGGCGATGCTTTTATGGCAAGCATGAAAAATATTAAAAATGTTTCAGGTACAACTGCAAGCATTACCGAAGACAGCGAATTAAATAACCTTATGCGTGAACTTCAAACAAAAATGAGTAACTTTAAGAGAATGATGCAGGCTTTTGAAACTAGACTTTATAAAAAGTATGACGCTATGGAAAGTTCATTGGCACTTTTGGGATCTCAACTTAACTATGTTACAAGCGCGTTTCAATAATTAATTTTTAGCGGAGGGGCTGATGCTGATATGATAAACAACGCGGCGGAAGAGTACAGACGGCAACAGGTTTTAAACGCGCCGCCTGAGCAGTTGACGCTGATGTTATACAATGGTTGCTTGAAATTTATTGATGAAGGCATTGCAGCAGTTGAACAAAAAAAATATGAAGACGCAAATACTTTTTTGCAGAAGGCACAGCGTATAATTTCAGAATTTCGCGTTACTTTAAATATGGATTATGAAATTTCGCATCAACTGCTTCCGTTGTATAATTATGTTTATGACAGACTTGTTGAAGGCAATATGAAAAGTGACACTTCAAAATTAATTGAGGCGAAGGAAATTATTACTGAACTGCGCGATGCGTGGGCGGAGGCAATGAAAAAAGCGCGTATCGAACGCGCACAAGCACAAAAGAAGGTGTAACTATGGCAGACGATATAAATGCTGACGCCAAAAATCTTTGGCAAACTTATTTATCGCTGACAAAAGAATTGCTGAAGTTCATTAACAAGCAAGATATTGATACATTTTTAGAATTAGTTCCGCAACGTACAGGGCTTATTGAAAAAATTGAGGCGTTGCCCTCTAAAGAGTACCGCAAACTTGACGAATTTAAAGCTATTGCCGAAGAAATTAAAACTCTCGACAAAGAAATTATGTACAAGGCGCGGGCGTGGCTCAATAAGTCTCGGCGTCAAAATAATGTCGTTCGATCTTACGATTTGGGCGAAAATTTGATGGGGCGCACAAGCGTTGCATTTAACAGAACATATTAGCAGTTGGCGGTTAGCAGTTTTTAACTGTTGACCGCTTTTTTAGTGGGGTAGTGCTGTATCCTGTTTTCCTGTTCCCTGTATCCTAATTTTATTATTTTTAAATTTACTTTTCTTTGCTAGGGCGTGTTGAAAAAGTCTATTATCAAATTTTTTCTTGAAAGTTTTTATATTAAATGTACTTTTTCATTGTCTTGTCAAAGAGTACCAAAAAGAAAGACGCTTTTTTCTCCGCGCGTCCTGCGCGGCATCTTAGTTTTTCGTTCTCATCGAACAAAAAATAATTCGTGAATCAGCAATTTCAATCAATTTTTCAACACTCTCTAGGTCTTGTTGAAAAATAGCAACTAAAAAAATCTGAAAGTTGGAATTATCTAACCTTTAGCAAATTTCTTTCTGTTGAACTACCCGTGCCCCAGCCCGTCTCTGTTTTTGCCTGTGATTAAAAGTGGTGTAAAAGGTGGGACGCGGCTGTATTGCTGACCTGTTACCTCGCTTAACGCGAAAAACCTGACGGGCAGAGCGTCTTTCTTTTTGGTACTTTTTCTTTGACGCAACAAAGAAAAAGTACGTTCAATAAAAATAACTCAAGAAAAAATTTTTTAAACTGAATTATTCAACAACCCCTAGTACTGATGAAACAATTTTATGCAACGTGTGCAAGTATTTGCATGCCTTTTTTCTTTTTCGCTATAGAAAAAAATTAATCATTAATGCTTGCAACGGCGATTTATTAACGCTGAAAATATTGGCTTGCCGCCGCAAATATCCGACGCCATAAACGCCGCGCCGCTTACTATTGTTAATGTCAGCAGATAGGCAAATTGCCCCGTCGTTTCCATTATCAACAGGCAACCTGTCACGGGGGCTTTTATCACTGCCGCAAAAAATGCCGCCATTCCAAATACTATTAAAAGTGTCGCCCAATACGTTGAAAATATTCCCAAACTTGCGCCGATTTCTGCAAAAATGTCGCCACCTAACGCGCCCAATGTCAATACCGGCAAAAATACTCCGCCCGGCGCGCCCGTTCCGAAACATATTAATGTAAAAAGCCAATTTCCCAAAAATAATTCTACCGCCATTTCAAAATTAAATTCTCGGTTTAACAATTCGTCTACCAAAACGTTTCCACAGCCCAAAATTTGCGGCAAATTCAAGCCGATTGGCAATATTAGTATCAACGGTACCATAAATTTTTTTACGCGGCTTATTTTCCATTTTTCGTACAAATTTAAAGATAATATCATTGACTTTGTAAAAAGTGCGCCGATGATTCCTGAAAATATTCCCAGCATTACGAAACACGCAAATATTTTCAGCGGAGCTATTGAAGAGTCGGCGAATATTTCAAGCGTCGAAACTTTCAAAATTTCCGGCACTGTTAAAGGTTGTGC
>CAJOGS010000136.1:0-3765 GCA_905234045.1 uncultured Selenomonadaceae bacterium
ATTCCGTCTTTGCCGTCCGGCTTGCCGTCAACAAAGGCGGGCTTTTTAATGTAAGGTATGGCGTCAATACGAAAACCGCCTACGCCTTTATCAAGCCAAAAATTAGCCGCGTCAAAAAGTGCTTGCCTAACTTCAGGATTTTCCCAATTTAAATCAGGTTGCCCTTTGGCGAAAGTGTGCATGTAAAATTGTTGGCGTTCTTCGCACCATTCCCAGACACTGCCGCCAAAAATACTGCGCCAATTTGTCGGCGGCTTACCGTCTTTGGCGTCTTTCCAAATGTACCAATCCGCCTTTGCATTAGTGCGGCTGCTTTTCGATTCCAAAAACCATTTATGCTTGTCGGAACTGTGATTAAAAACCAAATCCATTACAATTTTAATGCCGCGCTTGTCAGCCTCTGCAACCATATTATCAAAGTCCGCCATTGTGCCGAAATCCGGATTAATCGCCGTGTAATCTGAAATATCATAGCCGTTATCAACCATCGGCGAAGGATAAATCGGCGTCAACCAAATTGCACCGATGCCCAAATTTTTCAGATAATCCAAATGCTGTGTGACGCCTTTTAAATCGCCCGTGCCGTTGCCCGTCGTATCTTGAAAACTTTTCGGGTAAATCTGATAAGCAATAGTTTTTTGCCACCATTTTAAATTGTCAGCCGCCATAATTTTTGAACTTCCAATAATTTTTTCAGGATACAAAAAAGCCAACGCAGTCAATGCTACGCCACCTTTAATAAAATTTCTGCGATTCATTTTAGTTACTCCTTTTTCGGTGTGGTTGAAAAATATTAAACCACTAATTATAAAGTTTAATTTTTACGGTAGTTGTTAAATTCGGTTTACATTTGAAATCCGCCGGCATTGAAAATTTCAAAAAATATTTCTCGTTAGTCGGCTCTTCAATATTAAAAGAAACGTCGGCAACGCCGTATTCGGGGTGAGGATTATCATCAGTAGGCGGAATCCACTTTGAAACATTTTCGGTTTCTTCAATTTTTTCAACAGGTTTATCAGGGGCGATTTTCTCCATTACCGTACCTGATAAATTTTTCCCGTCCAAAGTGTAATCTACCGGCAAGCCCAAATTAATTGTATTGAAAATATCTTCGGTAATTTCAGCCGTCAACCAAAGTTCCGTGCTGTCGCCAATTTTTGCAATGGCATTTCCCGCCGTTAAATCTTTGTCGGAATCCGCAATGTAATAAATCGTGCCGGAAATCGGAGCAATAACTTCAGTTTCCTGCGCCTGTTGTTGAGCAACTTTCAAAGATAATTCAGCCTGTTTGACAGCGTTTTCTGCATTTTGAATTGCGGGCGCGGGCGTCGGTTGCCATTGGTCAACATATTCAATTTCTTCAACATACCTTACTTGAGGAGCTGAATTTTCAGCGGACGAACTTGACGCAGATTCTGAACCTCTTGAATTTTCATAGGCGGCAACCGCCTCTTCCATTTGTTTTCTGCTGACTGCGCCCATTTCATAAAGTTCTTTCATTCTGTTGGCGCGTTCTTCCAAACTTGAAAACACAGACTTTTTTGGAGTAAATGGATTTGCGGGAGCAGGATTTTTCGGCGGCTCGGTAATTGCACGAACTTTTTTGACGGGAACTTTTACAATTTGCCCCTTCTTCAAAATTTCCAGATTTTCTTGCGCCATTGCAAGCGTATCCTCAAGTTGTGCAATGGTATCTTCGTTTACGTCAACTTCAAGCCGTGCGATAACTTCGCCGCTGTTCACTTCGTCGCCGTCGTTAAAAAGAAATTCGCTGACTTTGCCGTCAACCAAACTGCGAACAGAAATCATTGTGCCTGTAACTTTTGCGTCTGCAATTTGAATTTCTTTCACGGGGTGATTTTTTTGAAACGCGCAGTAACCAATTACCGCGCCGCTAAAAACGGGAATAACCAGTCCCAAAATTACCCAATGTTTGATTTTACCTGTAATGTTTTCAGTTTCCATTTTGTAACCTACCTCAAAATTACCAGCGTTGCTCCGGCTCCGCCTTCGTCAATATCCGCCAGAGTAAATTTTTCTACCGAATGATAATGTTTCAAAAATTCGTGGACGCCTTGACGAAGTGCGCCCGTGCCTTTGCCGTGAATTATTAAAACCTGTTTCAGCCCTGCTAATTGCGCGTCGTCAATGAATTTGGCGCAAACTTGTTCAGCCTCGTCAACCATCATTCCGCGAATATCAATTTCACGGCTGACAGTCGAAACTCTTCTCAAAATTCCTGTCGTACCGCGATTTTCATTGACAATCGGCGCAGTTTGAATTTCTTCGGCGTTATGGCTGACAAATCGACAGTCTGCAGTTTTCACAGTCATTTTTAACGCGCCTGCAGATACTAAAAGTTCGTTGCCGCCTTTTTCGATTGAAAGAACCGTCGCCTTTTGGTCAAGCGGCTTGATATAAATCGTGTCGCCAATCTGCAAATTTTTTTGATTAATTCGCTTGCCGATTGAATCATTTGCCACGATATTTTCAGCCGTCGCCATTTCGGCATTACGAATTTTATCACGGGCATTTTGAATTGTCTGCTGACGTTTTTTTACGCCTGAATCGTCAAATTGTTCCTTCAGCGCGGAAATAATTTCTTCAGATTCTTTGCGCGTCTCTTTCACCATTTCGGCGGCTTTTTCTTTCGCCTTTTTGAGAATGTCATTTTTAGACTTTGCAATTTCTTCTTTGAGTGCGGAAATTTCTTTTTCTTTTTTTGCAATGGCGGCTTGAGATTTTTGAATTTCCTCATTGCGCTTTTCGTAAATTGCGCGTTTAGTCTCCAATTCTGTCAAAACTTGTTCAAAATTTGCGTGATCCTGCTTGAGAAATTTTTTAGCCTTGCGAATCAAACTCATATGCAAGCCGAGACGTTTACTGATAGCGAAGGCGTTACTTGCGCCGGGTATTCCTATCAAAAGTTTGTACGTCGGCAAAAGTGTATCGGCGTTAAATTCGACGCAAGCGTTTTCAATTCCCGCCGTCGAATATGCAAAAGTTTTCAATTCTGAATAGTGCGTTGTAGCGATTGTGGCGCATTTAATTTTTAAAAGTCTGCCCAAAATTGCCATTGCCAACGCCGCGCCTTCGTCTGGGTCTGTACCCGCGCCAATTTCGTCAATTAACACCAAATCTGTCGGCTGAACTTTTTTCAGTATGTCAACAATTTTCGTCATATGTGCGGAAAATGTCGATAAACTTTGCTCTATTGATTGTTCGTCGCCAATGTCGGCAAAAATATTTGTGTAAATCGCAATTTCTGAACCGTAAGCCGCCGGAATGTACAAGCCGCACTGCGCCATTATTGATAAAATCCCCAGCGTCTTCATTGAAACAGTTTTGCCGCCTGTATTTGGTCCGGTAACGAGTAAAATTGTAAAGCCGTTGCCAATTTCAATATCAATCGGAACAACGATTTTGGGATTTATCAGCGGGTGTCTTGCCGCGTGTAAATTCGTATATTTTGAAATAATCGGCTCGGTTGCGTCGAGTTGCCGCGCAAGTTTCGCCTTTGCAAAAACTAAATCATAATCCGCCAAAATTTCCACGTTGTTTAAAAGTTCTGATGAATTTTTTTGTACTGATTCGCACAAAACGCGCAGAATCCGCGCCACTTCGTTTTTTTCCTCAATTTCAAGTTGCCGAATGTCATTGTTAAGATTAACAATCGCCATCGGTTCAATAAAAAGCGTTGCGCCGGTCGCTGATTGGTCGTGTACAAGTCCGGGAAATTGCGATTTATATTCAGACTTGACGGGG
>CAJOGS010000136.1:3915-9285 GCA_905234045.1 uncultured Selenomonadaceae bacterium
CCAGCGCGGTTTCAAGTTGTTTTTCAAGGTTGCCGAGAATTTCAATTTGTCCTGCGCGAAATTTTAATTTAGGCGCGTCAACTTCGTTTTCTTTGAAAAATTTTTTAACGCTGCGCATTGCGTACATTGTAGATAAAACATCTGAAAGTTCGCCCGCGCCTGCGGTACTGCCCAGCGCAATTTTTTTCAGAGTTTCTCTAATGTCACGAATACCGCCGAAAGGCGGCTCTGCAACTGCAAAAACTTTTACCGCCTCTGTCGTCAATGAAATATTTTGGCGCACTGATTCTTCATCGTCTGAAGGTTCAATTTTGGCGGCTAATTCCTTGCCAAAATTACTTGTCGCACAGTTTTTCAGCATTGCGCGGATTTTATCAAATTCCACAACTCTAAATGAATCGGTAAGCATTTATCACAATCCTTTTTTTCAGGTTCTAAGAAATAATTTTATTTTAAATTTAAATACATTTGTCAGATTTTTTTAGGGCGTATTAGAGAGTGTTGAAGAATTAAATTTTAAATATTTGTTTAGTAATTTTTATATTTTTAACGTACTTTTCTTTGCTCGTCCAAAGAAAAGTACCAAAAGAAAGGACGTTTATCTAATCCGCAAAGCTGCTAGGTTACGGCACGCTCTTAGTATGTAAGCTCCTTTTGGTCGCACGAACTTTACTGCACGCCCTTAGTAAGAATTTTCCGTCCGCACTTTGCGGATTTTTTTTATATTTTTTATTTATTCAACACACTCTAGTGGCTGTTGGTAAAGTAAAAAATTGTGTAACGTTTGCAAGTTTAGTTAACGGCAGTCACGGATGACCGCCGCCGCCATTGATTAGCTAAAGAGCATGCCTTGCAAGCAAGCCACGCAGGATTGAATCTCTGGCGGAAAAAACGCCCTTTCTTTTTGGTACTTGCAAAGGCGACGTGTAATTTTGTCAAGACAAAGAAAAAGTTCGTTCAAGATATAAAATTTAAGTAAAAAAGAATTTACCAACACACCCCAGTTAGGGCGTCTCAATAATCTATTAAATTTTTAAAATTTTTTAATTTTTAGATTTAATTTTCTTTGCTCGTCGAAGTAGTGGTGTAGTTTTGTAGTATTAACTACCGCACTATCCAACTATCCAACTACCACACTACTGCACTACAAATAATCGTAGGGGCTGACAGGTTCGCCGTTCAATCTGACTTCAAAATGACAATGCGGCCCGGTAGAATTGCCGGTACTGCCGCAATAGGCGATAACCTGCCCTTGTTTGACAGTTTGCCCGACGCTGACTGCAAGACTTTGATTGTGTCCGTACAAAGTCACAAGTCCGCCGCCGTGTTCAATCATTACGGTATTGCCGTAGCCGTCAATCCAACCGGCATGACTTACGACGCCGCCACGCGCCGCCTTGATTTCCATTCCATAATCTCCGCCAATATCAATACCGCTGTGAAATTTGGAGCCGCCGAAAATCGGATGCGTTCGCCAGCCAAATTCTGAAGTTACGGGACCTGTAAGCGGATAAATCATTTCGCCGCTGCCTTCAGGTACAAATTCCACGTAGCCTTCAGCATTTCTTTCAGTCGCCTTTTTTTCTCGTGCAAGTTTTTCACGTTCAGCGCGCGCCTTGCGTTCAGCCTCTCTTTGTTCCTTCGCCGCTTTTTCCGCCGCCATTCGTGTTTTACTTTCCTGTATCAGCTTTTCAACCTGTTTCGACGCCGCCATCATTTCATCATAACGCTGATTGTATAAATCTTTGTCGTGTTCCATTCTGTCAATCAATGCCTGTTGGTCAGCAACTTTTTGCATTTTCTGATTTTTCGCCTTAGTTGCAAGGCGCAACTGATTTGCTTGCAAAATTTTATCGTCTTCCAATTTCAAGCCGAGCTTTTCAATTTCGGTTTTATATTGCAAAACATTTGTAACCAATTCGGCATCATTATAAAGCACGCGCTTTAATAAATCCATGCGCGTTAAAAAGTCTCCAAAATCATGCGCTCCAAAAAGTACGTCGATATAAGAAATTTGCCCGTTAATGTAAATGTCACGAATACGACGCTCAAGGCGATGAAGTTTCTTTTCGTAGTCTCTTTCAGTTTCAAGCAATAAAAGTTCATTCGCCTCGATACGGCTCAAAGTTTCATTCAAATTATTTTGCTTTTCGTTAAAATCAGCAGTGGCAATTTCTGCCTCTTCGTCAAGGACGCGCTTAACTTCTGAAATTGAATTTATTTTGCCTTGCAACCATTCTGAACGCAAGCGCGATTCTTCAGCCGCGTTTTCATATTGTTCTTTTTGATTTTCCATTTGCTGAATTGTTGCAGCGGCTGACATTATCGCAGATAAAATTATTGTTGCCGTCAAGATTAAAAATTTTTTCACAATTTAAACCTCTTTATAGGAGACAGGATAAAGGAAACAGGATACAGGAAAGCAGGAAAGCAGGGGACAGGATACAGGAAAGCAGGAAAGCAGGGGACAGGAGACAGGAAAGCAGGATACAGGGAAAAAATGTTTCCTGTTTCCTAACTACTGTTTCCTAATTCCTATGATTAAACCTCTAAAAATTTTTTCAGTGAAATTGTACTGCCCAAAACTCCGATTGATATTCCTGCAAGTATCAAGCACAACGATAAATAATTTAAAAATGGAAATTGCTCAATCAGCGGGAAAAATGCAAGCGTGGAATAAATTTTTTCAGCCATTGCAGAATAGAAACTTCTTAAAATTATTGCGCTGACACTGCCGCCGATAAGTCCCAATAAAATTCCTTCCAATACGAACGGCCAACGAATAAAATCATCTGTTGCGCCAACGTATTTCATTATAGCAATTTCTTTCCGCCGCGCAAATACCGTCAGCCGAATTGTATTTGAAATTATAAAAATCGTCGCCATTGCCAAAATTAACATCAGTATTATCCCGAAAACTCTAACAAGGTGCGTTAATTCAAATAAATTCGTTGCCACGTCCTGCCCGTATTTGGCTTCTTCGACGCCGTAAATGTCGGCTATTACTTCCGCCGTGCGTTTTACGTCGCTTGAATTTTTTACCGTTACCAAAAAATAATTCGGCAACGGATTTGAATCGCCCAGCGCGTCCAAAATTTTTTTCTGTTCGCCGAGTCTTTCTTGCAAAGTTTTTAACGCTTGTTCTTTCGTGACGTATTCAATTTTTGAAACGGTTGATAAATCTTTCAAAGTTTGTGCAATTTCTTTTTGTTCTTCCGCCGTCAAGCCGTCGATTAAATACGCCGAAATTTGCACTTGATTTTCAAGCGACGCCGCCAATTTTGTCATATTCATAACCAAAATTAAAAACACGCCAAGCACGAACAGCGATACTGTCACTGTTCCGATTGACGCAAAAGTCATCCAGCGTTTTCTTATCATCGACAAAAAAACTTCATGAAAATAATACTCGATTGTTTGAAAATTCATTTCAGTACCGCCCTCGTTGTTGGTCGCGGACAATCTTGCCGCCTTCAATTTCAACTACGCGCCGTTTCATTCGGTTTACAATGTCTCTGTCGTGTGTCGTCATTATAATTGTCGTCCCCGCGTCGTTGATTCGCTTGAAAATATCCATAATATCCCACGTCGTGGCAGGGTCTAAATTTCCTGTCGGTTCGTCAGCTATAACAAGTTTAGGATCGTTGACAATCGCCCGCGCTATTGCTACGCGCTGTTGTTCGCCGCCTGAAAGTTGGTCGGGAAAATGTTTGGATTTTTCGCGCAGTCCCACAATATCTAAAACTGCGTCAACACTGCGTTGAATAATTTTGCGCGGCGTTTCAATAACCTGCATTGCGAACGCCACATTTTCATAAACTGTTTTATCTTCCAAAAGTCTGAAATCTTGAAAAATAACTCCAAATTCTCGCCGCAAATATGGAATTTCTTTGCGTTGCAGTCTTACAACGTCGCGCCCGTTTACAAAAATTTCGCCCATTGTCGGCGTTTCTTCGTGCATTAAAAGTTTCATCAGCGTTGATTTTCCACTGCCTGACGTTCCGACGATAAAAACAAATTCGCCCGCCGCAATGTCTAAATTCACGTCGTCCAACGCTACGACGCCGTTTTTTTGATATAATTTTGTTACGTTTTTTAAATGAATCATTTTAAAGTCCTGCGAAAACTGCGCCTAAACCTACGTCAACAACAACATCTTGATAATAAGATTGCGTTAAAGTTACACCTGCGGGCGTGTCAGCATTGGCAGGAAGCGGGCTTTCACCTTCAGGCGTCACTACCCAGAAAATAACGTCAACCTGCCCTGAAATCAACGCGGCGGCGCGGGCGTTGCTGTCAATATGAACAAGTTCAATATTTTTTACGATACGTTGAGAAATTTCAGAAAGTACGGCGGTATTGAAGCCTGCGGGCTTACCGTCCGCCAAAACTAAATCAAGCGGCGGCAGGTCGCCTGTTACGCCGACTTTGATAGTCTCTGCACCTGCAATTTTCGGCATTGCAACGGCGGGCGGCTCTTCATCAGCTTTTAAATTTTTTATATATTTCTCAACCAAATTATCTAAAGTGCCGTCGCTTTTCATTGACGAAATTGCCGCGTCAAATTTTTCCTTCAATTCTGTATCATTTTCACGAATGGCGCAAGAAAAATTATCGACAAGTTGAACCGTTTGAGAATTTTTTATCGCAAGTTTGGAATCTCTGCCCGTCATATAATTTGCGACACTGCCATAAGTGCGGATTGTGTCAATATTTCCGGCAGTCAAGCCCATTTGCATTGAATTTAAACTATTGTAGTAAGTAGTTTGCTGTTGCGCGGTAGTTACGCCCTGCGCCGAATAAAAATTTTTTGTGTAGTCGTCAATTTGTTTTTCGTCAATATTTGCGTGCGTCAACATACCGACTTTTTCAATTTTTCCTTGAGATTGCGGCGTATCGTTCCCGCAACCTGTAAAAATCATCAACGTTAAAAATAGTGCCGAAAAAATTTTCAGTTTCATTGTCAACTTTCCTTTCAAAGTAAATCAGCCATTGATTAGCATTGTCGCAACATTTCAAGCTATGGCTGTTGAATAATTATTTTTTTTTATTTTTTTATTTTAAACTTACTTTTCTTTGTCTTGTCAAAGAAAAGTACCAAAAGAAAGACGCTCTGCCAGCAAATGCTCTTATTCATCGCATTTGCAAGGTTTTTCACGTTTGGCGCGGTAAAAAGTCAGCCATTCAGCCGCGTCCTACCTTTTACACCAAATTTTAATCACAGACAAAAACAGAGACGGGCTGGGGCGCGGGTATATTGACAAAAAGACATTTGCTAAGAGTTAGGAAGTTTTAACCTGCTAATTTTTTTATTTGATATTTTTCAGCATGTCCTAATTGTCAACTTTCCTTTCAAAGTAAATCAGCCAT
>CAJOGS010000137.1 GCA_905234045.1 uncultured Selenomonadaceae bacterium
TTGACATAAGCATATCCTTTCGGTTTAGGTTTCAACTTTATTTTACCAAAAGTTTGTGCTTATGTTTTTTTATTTTAGGAGTTTACCAACACGCCCTAGATGGTTAGATCGTTAGTTGGTTAGTTGTTAGGGATTAGTGGTTGGGGCGTGTTGGTAAACTCTTTCTTGATGAAAATATTTTTATTTTAAATGTACTTTCTTTTTTCCAAAGCAAAAAAGAAAGTACATTTAATAAAATAAAAAAATATCAGTAACAAAAATTCATCAGTAAAATTTGATTTTATCAACAAGCCCTAGTAAAAAAAATCTTACCGACAAGCCATAAATTTATATTTCATTTTCAATAAAAAAAGACTCGGAAAAAATCCGAGTCTTAATTTTTTATTCGATAAGTTTCAATTTTTTAAGAGCAACTTCAGCGGCGGCTTTTTCGGCAAGTTGTTTACTTCTGCCGACACCTTGCCCCATAATTTCGCCGTTAACTTTAACAGCCGCCTCAAAAGTTCTGTTGTGCGGAGGACCACTTTCGCTGATTCCGATATATTCAGGTAATGTGCCTTCAAATTCACGTTGCGAATATTCCTGCAAGACGGTTTTAAAATCTACAGCTGTTTTGCCCAATTTTACATTTTTAAATTCATCAGCCAGTTGCCGCCAAACATAATCTTTGGCAACTTCCCAGCCTTGATCCAAATAAATTGCGCCGATAACCGCTTCAAATGCATCTTCCAAATTTGAATCGCGCTTGCGTCCGCCCTGTTGAAATTCGCCGTAATTCAGAAAAAGTGCTTGTCCAAATCCCAAATTTGTTGCCAATCTTGTAAGCGTTGAGCCGCAAACAATCGTAGCGCGGGTTTTCGTCAATTCGCCTTCCGACAAATTTTCAAATTTCGTGAAAAGGTAGATACTGGATGCCAATTCTAAAACCGCGTCGCCCAAAAATTCCAATCGTTCATTATGAGCAAATTTTGTTATTTCGGCATTTGGATCAGCGTTTAATTCCTCGTTAGCCTCCAATGTTTTGGCGTAGGATTTATGAGTTAATGCCACGTGCAAAAGTTCAATATTGTTAAATTTGACGCCCAAAACTTGTTCCAATTTTTGAAGTTCGCGGCGTCGTGCGGCAGTTATTGGAGCAATTTCATATTTTTTTGTCATATTTTAATCCTTGTATTTTTTGAGAATTATGCAGGCGTTGTGTCCGCCGAATCCAAATGAATTTGACATTGCAATATTGACTTCAGCGGCGCGGGCTTGATTCGGCACGTAATCCAAATCTAAGCCTTCGTCCTGCGTTTCATAATTGATTGTCGGCGGAATAATGCCGTTATCAATCGTCAAGGCGGTTGCAATAGCCTCAATGCCGCCCGCCGCGCCGAGCATATGCCCTGTCATTGATTTATTTGACGATATTGCCAATTTATAAGCGTGGTCGCCAAAAACAGTTTTAATCGCTTGAGTTTCTCCTGCGTCGTTAAAGTGCGTAGAAGTTCCATGCGCGTTAATGTAGTCAACATCAGTTGGAGCAATTCCCGCGTTTTCAATCGCAAGTTGCATGCATTTCGCTTGAAATTCGCCGTTAGGCGCGGGCGTCGTAATGTGGTAAGCGTCATTATTTCTGCCGTAACCGATAATTTCGGCGTAAATATGAGCGTTGCGCGCCTTTGCACTTTCCAAAGTTTCAAGCAAAACAATTCCTGCGCCTTCGCCCATTACAAAGCCGCTTCTATTTTTATCAAACGGTCTGGAGGCGTGCGCGGGGTCGTCATTGTGATCTGTGCAAAGTGCCTTCATTGAGGCGAAACCTGCAACACCTGCGGGCGTAATTGCCGCCTCTGTGCCGCCTGCGAACATAAAATCTGCCTCGCCGTTTTGAATCGCAAAAAAGGCATCGCCAATGCAATTTGTGCCGCTCGCGCAGGCTGTAACGATACATTCTGCAGGTCCATGAATACCAAACGCAATAGAAATTTGTCCCGCCGCCATATTCGCAATAACCATTGGAATAAAAAACGGGCTGATTCTTGAAGGTCCCTTGCTGAAAAGTTTTTCGTACTGATTGTGAAGTGTCTGCATGCCGCCGATACCGTTGCCGACAAAAACTCCTGCGCGATCTTTGTTAATACTTTCAAGATTGAGTTTTGAATCTTCAAGCGCAAGTTTGGCGGCGGCAAATGCAAACTGCGTGTATTTGTCCATTTTCTTTGATTCTTTTTTGTCAATGAAGTCTTCAGGATTAAAATTCTTCACTTCGCCGGCGATTTTGCAAGTATGTTCCGACGTGTCGAATTGTTCAATATTGGCAATACCGTTTTTGCCGTTTTTTAAGCCGTCAAAAAAATTATCCTTACCGATACCAATAGGCGTTACGGGTCCCAATCCTGTAATGACTACTCGATTTTTCAATGAAAACGCTCCCTTCGGTGTAGTGGTGTAGTTGGATAGTTGGATAGTGTTATAGTTGTATAGTTGTGTAGTAAATTGCTATCCCACTATAACACTACCGCACTACCAAACTATTCTCCGCTTCGGTAACAAGTTGGCTGACAATTTCTTTTACCGACAAAATTTCTTTGATACGCGGCATATATTCGCCGGTAAATACCAAACCTGTTTCAAGATCGCCTTGTTGCGCCCGCGTCAACGCTTTTACAATGCAAAAATTATGTTTGCATGCTTTTAAGCAAGCATCGCAACCTTTTGGCGGTACATTACCTTCCATAACACGTTTTGAAAAAGGCGTCCGCACTGCGCGCCCGGGTAAACCTACAGGACTATGTATAACTACAACGTCTTCAGGTTGAGATTTTAAATAATATTCTTTGAGAGTCGGTGCGCCGTTCGATTCAAGACTTGCCGCAAATCTGGAGCCCATTTGTACGCCGTTTGCGCCCATTTTCAACATATCTGCAATATCTTTGCCGTTTAAAACGCCGCCCGCCGCAATTACGGGAATTTTTACAGCTTCACGAATTGGCGGAATTAATTCACGTACTGAAATATCTGTTCCCAAATGCCCGCCGGCTTCTTTGCCTTCAACCACGATTGCAGACGCGCCCAATTTTTCCGAGATTTTCGCAAGTTTCACTGATGAAACTATCGGCACGATTGGGGTATTTGATTCTTTGCCGAGTCCAAAAATATCACGTGAAAATCCCGCACCCGCTACTATTAAATCAATTCCGGCGTCTATCGCCGTTCGTACTATTCCAGCAAAATCAGACGCCGCCACCATGATATTTATACCGATAATTCCGTTTGTCAGTGAACGTGCCAAATTTATTTCGTAGCGTAATTCAGGATGCGTCATTCCCGACGCCGCAATTAATCCAATTCCGCCTTCATTGGCAACCGCCGCCGCAAGTCGCGCAGTCGATAATCGAATTGCCATGCCGCCTTGTACTATCGGTATTTTTGCTGTTTTGTTTCCAATTTTCAGTTCCGGAAGTTTCACAGGCAGACCTCCAATTTCTTAGTACTTTTTTAACCGTTTAATTATAATATTGACAAATTTGCCTGTCAATTAATTTCAAAATAATTTAAAAAATCCCGTGAAATTATTTCACGGGATTTTATTTTTTGTAAATATTTTCTTATTGTTGTTCTTCGATATACTTTACGACATCTTCAACAGTTTTGATTTTTTCGGCTTTTTCGTCCGGAATCTCGATACTGAATTTGTCTTCAAAAGCCATAATCAATTCTACAATATCAAGTGAATCTGCGCCAAGATCGTCTACAAAAGTTGAAGTCATTTGAACTTCATCAGCTTCAACGCCGAGTTGTTCGACAACGATGTCTTTTACTTTTTCAAAGGTTGACATGAAACACACCTCCTCCCTGATTTTTAGATCGGTAGTTTTGTAGTTGGATAGTGCGATAGTGTTATAGTGGGATAGTGGGTAGTATTTCCCTATTCCCTAGCCTCTATTCCCTAACCACTAGCCCCTACATTACCATACCGCCATCAACATTAATGATTTGTCCCGTAATATAAGCCGCTTTATCTGATACAAGGAACGCCGCCAAATTTGCAACGTCTTCAGTTGTGCCAAATTTTCCAAGCGGTATTTGAGTTAATGTAGCTTCCTTGATTTTATCAGAAAGTTTGTCAGTCATATCAGTTTGAATAAAACCCGGTGCAATAGCATTTACATTAATGCCACGCGCTGCCAATTCTTTTGCAACAGCCTTTGTAAAGCCGATAACGCCTGATTTTGCCGCCGCATAATTCGCTTGGCTGATATTTCCCGTCAAGCCGACAACCGAAGTCATATTAACGATTTTACCACTGCGATTTTTCATCATTAATTTGGTTACAGCCTTTGTGCAGTTAAAAACGCCCTTTAAATTCGTTGCAATAACTTCATCAAAATCTGATTCACTCATCTTCAAAAGCAAGTTATCACGTGTAATACCGGCGTTGTTAATCAAAATATCGACTGTGCCCCATGTCTCAACGATTTTTTTTACAATGTCGTTGGCAACTTCAAAATTATCAACTTTGCCTTGAACTAAGATAGCTTCGCCGCCGCGTTTTTCAATTTCGGCTTTAACTTCTTCGGCTTTTTCAACATTGCCTGCAAAATTTATGGCAAGTTTTGCGCCCGCGTCAGAAAGTTTCAACGCGATAGCGCGACCAATTCCGCGTGATGCTCCCGTTACCAGTGCTACTTTGTCTGTCAAATATTTTTCCATTAACGTAACCTCCCGCAGAATTTCTTATAAATTACACCAGTTCAATTAAAACCATAGGAGCAGCATCGCCGCGACGCGGACCGAGTTTCAAAATTCTTGTGTAGCCGCCGTTGCGTTCATTGTATTTTTCGGGAAGTTCCTCAAAAACTTTATGAACAACATCGACATCTGCAACAAATTGAATTGCCAAACGGCGTGCCGCAAGGTCTCCGCGTTTTGCAAGCGTTATCACTTTTTCGGCGAATTTGCGAATTTCCTTAGCGCGTGCTTCGGTTGTTTCAATTCGCCCGTGAGTAAAAAATGCGGCGAGAAGACTTTTAAACAACGCTTTTCTTGCGCCGCTGTTCTTGCCGAGTTTTCTATAACTCATGTCTGTATCCTCTCTTCCAAATTATTCTTCGTTCATATAACCGTTTTCATCAGCCTTGAAAGATAAGCCGTACTCTTCGAGTTTCTTCTTGACTTCCTCCAGTGATTTACGCCCCAAATTGCGAACTTTCATCATATCTTCTTCGGAACGGGCGACTAAATCACCGACAACGCTGATACCGGCGCGCTTTAAGCAGTTGAATGATCTGACTGACAGATCCAAATCCTCAATCGTGGTGTTAAGTATGCGCTGTTCGTCATTTTCAGGCGGCGTCGGCGCAACATTACCGGATTGCGGCGGGGNNNNCAAGTTCTTCTTCCTCTTCAACAACTTCTTCAGGTACAAGACCTTCAATCGATTGGAAAATTTTTAAATTTGCTATAAGCAATTCAGACGCCTTTGCAACGGCCTCTTCCGGCTTGATTGTACCGTTTGTCCAAACTTCCAAAATTAATCCGTCATAGTCCATGCGGTTTCCTACGCGGGTACTTTTTACTTCGTACTTAACGCGGGAAATCGGCGAAAAGATTGAGTCGATTGGAATTGTGCCGATAACGTCGTCATTGCCTTTATTTTTTTCTGCCGAAACATAGCCGTAGCCGTGTTCAACTTTCATTTCGATACTCAAGCTGCCGTTTTCATTCAACGTTGCAATGTGTAAATCAGGATTTACAACTTCAACATCAGCATCGCAGATAACGTCCGCGCCGGTAATATTTTTTACCTTGCCTTTTTCGCCGTCTGCTTCAATTCTGATTGTATGCGGCTCTTCGCCTTCCATTTTCAGGCAAAGTTGTTTGATATTCAACACGATATTTGTTACATCTTCCATAACGCCGGGAATTGTTGAAAATTCGTGCAAAATGCCGTCAATTTTTATTGACGTAACTGCCGCGCCTTCAAGTGAAGATAAAAGCATACGACGAAGTGCATTGCCGATTGTGTGTCCGTAACCCGGATGCAACGGTTCGCAAATAAACTTGCCGTATTTGCCGTCGGAGCTGAGTTCCTCTATTTCGATTTTCGTTTCGATGTCTATCATCTAACAATAAACCCCCTGCCTGTTTGATAGTAGAAATCCAACGGGCAAGATATTATCTGGAATAGAGTTCGATAATTGACTGTTCGTTGATTGGAACGTCAATTTCGTCGCGGCTTGGGAATCTTACAACGTTGCCTTTAAGGTTAGCTTGATCTGATTCAAGCCATGCAGGTGCGCTGAGTGCGTTGTTAGTTTCTTTCATAGCCTTGAAAAGTTCATTGGATTGGCTTTTTTCGCAAACTTCTACAACGTCGCCGACTTTAACGAGTGCTGACGGAATGTCAAGGCGTTTGCCGTTAACCGTAATATGTCCGTGGCGAACGATTTGACGCGCTTGACGGCGTGTATTTGCAAAGCCGAGACGGAAAATTACATTGTCAATGCGGCGTTCGAGGAGAATCAAAAGATTTTCACCGGTAACACCTTGCATTGTCTTTGCTTTTTCGTAGTAACCGCGAAATTGACGTTCAAGGACGCCATAAATAAATTTAGCTTTTTGCTTTTCTTTGAGCTGTAAACCGTATTCGCTGACTTTACGCTGTGTGCGTTGAGACTTGCGCTTTGATTGACGCGCGCGACCGATAACGGCAGGTTCAATCCCGAGCGAACGGCAGCGTTTTAAATCAGGTACTCTGTCAATAGCCATATAAAAATACCTCCATTATACTCTTCTGCGTTTGGGCGGACGGCAACCGTTATGAGGAATTGGCGTAACGTCTTTAATCATGTTGACTTCAAGACCGGTTGCTTGCAACGAACGAATCGCCGCTTCACGACCTGCGCCGGGTCCTTTTACGAAAACTTCAACCTGTTTCAATCCGTGTTCCATTGCAGCCTTTGCCGCAACTTCTGCCGCCTGTTGTGCCGCAAACGGTGTACTTTTACGCGAACCGCGAAAACCAAGACCGCCTGCTGACGCCCATGAAAGAGCATTGCCGCTTTTATCGGTGATTGTAACGATTGTATTATTAAACGTGGAACTGATATGCGCCACGCCGTATTCTATATTCTTGCGAACTTTTTTCTGCTTGCGAACTGTTTTTTTAGTTGCCACAAGTTTTGCCTCCTTCTGTAGTGGTATAGTGGGATAGTGGTGTAGTGTTATAGTGGCATAGTAGTATAGTGTTGTAGCTATCAAACTATCGCACTATCAAAATATCCAACTATTGAACTATCGCACTAACTAACTATCGCACTACCATACTAATCTTTCTTCTTGCCTTGGACGAGT
>CAJOGS010000138.1 GCA_905234045.1 uncultured Selenomonadaceae bacterium
GATTCTGCGCCCGACGCCGTAAATTGGAACGACGGTTGTATTTTTGCTGTCGAAAGTGCAAGCGCGTTTTTCATCGTAAGCACACATTCCGGTTTTTGTATGCAAATTCGCTTGAGTGGCGTCAAGTTGATTCAACCAACGAACATATTGTTTTGGAAATTTGCCTTTGCGAATAACTTTGTCAATCATCAGTTCACATTCAAAATTATCTGTGAAAGCATAGCCGCAAATATCGCCTTTTTTGTCCATGATATAAACATTTGCGTCTAAAATGTTACTGAGTACTTTGGAAATTCCGTCGTACTCAACATTTTCCGACCGTTGCAACAATTTGTTAATTTGTCTCGTCTTCTCTAACAACGTCGCCATTTAAAAACTTCCTTTCAAAAAAATTTTTCGTGTTTTTGTAGTTGTGCCTATAGTATCATAAATTTTCAAGAAATGAAAGTATTTTCTGAATTTTTATTAAAAAATTTCTATAAAAATTATGGCGTGTTGGCAGATGTTTTTGGTTAATGTTTTTTTATAAATTAAATGTACTTTTTATTTTTTTAATTTTAAAGTTTTTTTATTTAAATGTACTTTTCTTTGTCTTGTCAAAGAGCAAATCCTCCTACTCGTCGCCTTTGCAAGAAAGACGCTTTTTGCGGAAGTTAAATTTATTTTTCCACACGCCATAAAATAACACGTCTTATTTATTCAAATTTTTACTTCGCCAAATTTCACGTTGCCGAGTAATTTCTGCGTTATGATTTTGAACATTTTCAGGCGTTATAATTTCTCCAAATTCCAAATTGCCGCTGTGAATTGATTTTAAAATTTTATCGCCGAGAATTAATTTGGCGTGTGAAGTGTCCCAAAAATTTTTTCTGTCAACAAGATTTTCATCAAAACAAGTGAAATCATATGCAGGAAAAATTGACGCCAATTTAATTTTCCAATCGTCGTAAATATTCCAACAAGGGTTAAAACATTCGTAATGCGACGGATAAAGCGGCAAAATGCAAACGTACAATTTTATATTATTTTCTCGGCAAAGTTCGGTTATACGTTGAAAATCTTTCAAAGAATCCTCAAGCAATTCCACTGTAGAAAAATCGTAGGAATTATTCCAAAGTTTCATGATGCCAAAAAATTTTGAGTCTTCAACGCTTGAATGTGCCAAAATATGCCCTTCAGAAAATTTCCCGTTCAAATCGTGACAGCGATAATTTGGAGACTCTGTATAATTTTTTTGAATGTTTATAACGCTGTCTTTAACAGATTCCCACGAAAATAAAATTTTTTGCAAATCTTGTAACGTTGAAAGAAATTTTCCAAATTTATTTTCATCAAACGGCGGCAAACTTTTTAATATTTGCCTTTCGGGATTATCGACGAATGAAAAAAAATCTACGCACAAAATAACTTCCTTAATATTTTGATTGTGTTCAAGGGCATACTCAAAATATTTTAGTTCCTCGTGAATTGCGGAACTGGCAACAGAAAAATTATATGTTGTATTGCCGGTTAAATTTTCCCACGTTACGGGGCTGAAACAAAAATCGGAGCGCGAACTGCCAATAATAATTGCTTTATCGTCGGTATGGCGCAAAATAAAATTCATCGGCTTGGTAAGTCTTTCAATGTGTACTCCCCTGAAAGAATACAAATTTAAACCTTGACGCGGATAAATATTCCAAATTTCGTAGGGATCGGCGATAATGCAAAAAGAAATTATAAAAATTGAAATCCCTGCTGATATTAATGCAAAATTACGTAAAAATTTTTTGTACGGACTCAAAGTTAAATCTCCTTAGAATTGAAAATAAAGAAATTCTGAAATTTGCTCAAACATAAGCAACAGCGAAGAAATTAACGCCACTGACAGGGCGAAGGCGTATTTTAATTTTGGTTGAAAATTTTTTATCAAGTCGGGAACGCTTTTTGAAAAAAATGCCAGCGCGCAGGATACAGCCAATACAAAATACATTTCCGCGCCTGCGTCTTTGAAAATATTTAATTCCAATGTTTGGAATTGGTACATAATTGAAAGGAAATTCCACGCCTCAAAAATATTTTCTGACCTGAAAATAACCAACGCGCTTGATACGCAAGTAAAAGTCATCAGCCACCCGAGAAAATTTGGCAGTTCAAAATTTAATTTTCGCCACGTATGATTAATTACCAATAAAACGCCGTGAACGCCGCCCCAAATTATGTAAGTCCAATTTGCGCCGTGCCATAAGCCGATTATCAGCATTGAGAGAAATAAATTTTTCATTTTTGAAAATTGCCCGTGACGATTGCCGCCGAGTGGAATATAAATATAACTTTTTACAAATTGCGAAAGTGTCATATGCCAACGCCGCCAAAAATCTATTATTGAAGTTGCTTGATACGGCGAATCAAAATTTTGCGGCAAATTAAAATTCATCATTTTGCCGAGACCTATTGCCATTTCTGAATAGCCGGAAAAATCAAAGTAAAGTTGTATCGTATAAATTACGGAACCTAACCACGCATCGGGACAAGTCAGCGCGTCGGTATTTGCGAACGCCAAATTTGAAAACGGTGAAAGATTATCTGCAATGACGACTTTTTTAAAAAGTCCCGCAATGAAAAATGCCAATCCTTCAGAAAAAATTTTTTCATTGAAATGCGAATTTTTAATTTGTTCAAACTGCGGAATCATATCTTTATGGTAGAGGATTGGCCCGGCTAAAAGGTGCGGAAAAATCGTTACAAACAGGCAATAATTGCCGAATGAATACTCTGTAACTTCGCCGCGATATGTATCAACCAAAAATGCCGTCTGCGTAAATGTGAAAAATGATATTCCAAGCGGCAAAATTATTTCAGGCACAAAAAAATTTTGTCCAAATGCCGCGTTAATATTGCTCAAGAAAAAGCCGGTATATTTGAAATAAAAAAGCAAACTCAAATTGAAAATAATGCCGACGACAAGCCAAGTTTTTTTCCGTGCCGATGAATGAAAAATTTGTCTGCCGGTAAAAAAGTTGGTTAAAATTGAAAAAATCAGTAACGCCACGTAGTTATAATCCCAGTAGCCGTAAAAAATCAGCGACATTAAAACAAGCCATGCTGTTGAATATTTTGCCGAAGAAAATTTATTCAACAGAAAAAATCCGATTAATGTTGTCGGCAGGAACAAAAAAATAAATTGGTACGAATTAAAAAGCAAACTGCAGAGCAACTCCCTTAATGTAAATTTTGGGCAACATTATAACATAAATTTTAAAGCAACAAAAAAACCGCCGAATTTTCGACGGTCAAAAAATTTTTTTGTAAGTTAGTTTTTCTTTGAAACAACGGTAAAATCAATTTACTGTGATTAGTCAAATGATCTTGCCAAATAGTTTGTTCCATTGACACCAATTCTTTATGTGCAAGGTAGGCATTAATTTCGCTTTCAATTTTATGCAATTCTTGATTGATAACGCCGACTAAATCGACGGTAAAAATTTTTATTTCTTCCACGTTAAACGCCTCTTATTTCCAAGTCAATTCGCCGAGTTCCCAAATTTTGCCGGAAATTTTTTCAATTTCTTTATCGCCGGTAATTTCAAGGACGGGCGCAATATCTTTATTTTCAGGATAAATCAGCAAACTTGCAACTTCTTCACCGTTTTGCATGAAAACTTCGATAGCTGAGCGATCCACGAATAAATCAAATTGCAAATCTAAATTTGCGAAAAGTTTAAATTTGCGGGTACTTAATTCAACGTCAGTATTTTTGCCGTCACTGAAAGGACGAATACCGTTGCCGCCGAGTTTCATACCGCTTCTGTCAAGCGTCATAATTTGAGTATCGCGGTCGTAATTCATTGTAAATTTTTCTTCGCCCCATTTGACGGCAACAGTAATTTTTCTAGCCGCGCCAAATGTAACGGTTAAATCTGATTCACTGCCTTTGGCTAATTGTTCGGAAATTGCGGCGGTGTTGGCAACGTCAATATTTGTGCAGTCCTTGCGAAGATTTTTAATTTCTTCAACAGGGCGATAATAAAGTTTGCCGTTTTTGTAGATCAATTCACGCGGCATTGTCAAAGTATAGAGCCAGCCGTCTTTTGCAGTTTCAACAGTATCTGTAAGATCAGGCATACCAATCCAGCCGACGAGAATATGACGCGCTTCATTTGCCATAACTTGCGGCGAATAGAAATCAAAACCTTTGTCGAGTTCGTGGAATTTGCCGTGCATCATATCAAGCGAATCAACCGAGAAATGACCTGCCAAATATCCTGCCAAGCAGTGATTTTGATATTGCAATTCTTCATGCGGCACGCCTTGCGGGCAAATAATCAAAACATCTGTATCGCCGAATTGCAACATATTTGGACATTCCCACATATAACCGAAGTCGTAATAATCAGTTTTGACTTCGCCGAGTAAATCCCAGCCGCCTTCAGCTTTTTCTCTGTAAATCAAAGTTGCGCCGTTAGTCGGGCGGGAACTTTTTGCAGGATAATCGCTCATACGTTGCGCCGCCATTGCGAAATAACGAACGCCGTTGCGATAAAAGAAATTTGGATCTCTGAAATGCGCGGTATAGCCTTCAGGATTTCCCAAAACTTGAATTTCATCTTTTGAAATGCTGCCGTCTTCCTGCAAAGTTCCAAAACGCTGTGCAACCGAACGAATATAATTTTCATCGCGGGCATTTGCGGTATAGAAAACGCGGAGTTTTCCGTCTTCAACGAAACCGCAACCGCTGTGGCAACCGTCTTTATCATAAATATCACTGGGCCAAAGTGAAAGTTCAGGCATTGTGTAATTGATAAAATCTTTTGTAGTGGTGTGCATCCACGATTTATTTTTGTGCCAATTTTGATTTTGCGGAACAGGATTCCATTGACAGAAAATGTGGTAAGTATCGCCACATTTGCAAATGCCGTTAGGATCGCTAATCAAAGAAAAAGGCGCGTCAATGTGAAAACGATTGTGCCAGCCGTCAGTATAGGGAAGAGTGGCGCGGACGCGGGCGTCTACTTCGTCTTTGTGGAATTTGTCTTTTAATGTATTGACATCTTCGCCGGATTTTTTAACTGCCATTAAAACAACCTCCAAACAAATTAAATTTTCAATTTTTTATGCTATTCTTCAACGGCAAAAATAATCCTGCCAATTTTTAATAAAATTCTGAATTTTATCAGCATTTAAAACATATTCAAAAAATTTTCGTTACGCAAGAAATTTTTATTTTTTAGGGCGTGTTGAATAAATCTGTTTTTAAAATTTTTTAGTGTCTGTAGGAAAACTCTTTCTTGATGAAAATATTTTAATTTTAAATTTACTTTTCTTTGCTCGCACGTCCTGCGCGGTC
>CAJOGS010000139.1 GCA_905234045.1 uncultured Selenomonadaceae bacterium
AGGAGTACGAGCATTTGCTGGCAGAGCGTCTTTCTTTTTGGTACTTGCAAAGGCGACGAGTAGGAGCGTTTGCTCTTTGACGCAACAAAGAAAAAGTACGTTCAATATTAAAAAATATAAAACTGAATTATTCAAAACGCCCTAGTGGCTAGTATATAGGTTAAGATGATGAGAGAAAATATAATTTTAATAGGATTTATGGGCGTCGGCAAAACCAGTTTGGGAAAATTGCTGGCGACAAAATTGGGACGCGCATTTATTGATTTAGATGAAAAAATTGAACGTGATGCCAAAATGTCAATTCCAAAAATTTTTGAAACGTACGGAGAAAAATATTTCAGAGAATTGGAAAAGGCGGCTGTTAAAGATGTTACGACGCGGAAAAATCTTGTAATTGCAACAGGCGGCGGCACTGTTAAAGACGCTGAAAATTTGCAACTGCTTAAAAATTCCGGCGTGGTAATCTGTTTGACGACAGACGCAGAAGAAATTTTCCGCCGTACCGAAAAACGCGGCGAACGTCCGGTACTTGACGGCGGCGGCAATGAACGCCTTGAAACTATAAAAAAACTTTTGGCGGAACGTCAACCTTTCTACAGTCAAGCGGATTTTCAAATTGATACTACCGATTGGTCGCCGCTCCAAATTGTCAACGAAATTTGCGACAAAATTAGGGGCTAGTTTTGTAGTGTGATAGTGTGGTAGTGTTATAGTAAAAAAGCGTCTTTCTTTTGTTACTTTGCTTTTTAAAAGAAAAGTAAATTTAAAGATAAAAATTTAAAAACAGACTTATTCAACAGCCCCCGACCTTAAAAAAAAGGAGTCAAATAATTATGGAAAAAATAAAAGTGGAACTCGGCGAAAACAGCTACGAAATTTTTATTGGTGAAAATCTTTTTGACGACGCGGCAAAATTTATAAATTCGCCAAATTTCTCAAAAAAAGTTATGGTCGTGACTGATGAAAATATTTTCAACATTTACGGCGAAAAATTGCGAAAAATTTTTAGCATTTACGATACAAATTTTGAAATGAAAATATTACCGGCGGGCGAAACTTCCAAAACGCTTGAAAAAGCCGAAAAACTTTACACCTGCGCCATTGAATCCAGACTTGACAGAAAATCAGTGATAGTGGCGATTGGCGGCGGCGTAGTCGGAGATTTGGCGGGATTTGTGGCGGCTACTTATCTGCGCGGCGTCAATTTTGTTCAAGTACCGACAACTCTGCTTGCTCAAGTCGATTCTTCAGTCGGCGGAAAAACTGCCGTAAATCATAAATTGGGCAAAAATTTAATCGGCGCGTTTTATCAACCAAAGGCAGTTTTCATCGACATTGCAACTTTGAAAACTTTGCCGCCCCGTGAAATTCGTACAGGTCTCGGCGAAGTCGTAAAATACGGCGTTATCAGCGACGCAGATTTTTTTTCCTACCTTGAAAAAAATATCGAAGGAATTTTAAGCGGCAACGTTGAAATTTTAAAGCAGATTATAAAGCGTTCGTGCGAAATTAAAGCCGAAGTGGTCAGCCGCGACGAAAAAGAATCCGGCTTGCGTCGAATTTTGAATTTCGGTCACACAATCGCCCATGCTGTCGAAGAGGAAACGCACTACACCAAATACAATCACGGCGAGGCGGTTGCTATCGGTATGATTGGCGCGGCTTTAATCAGTCAAAAATTAAATTACGTTGACGCCGAAAAAGTTCAGCGGTTGAAGAATTTAATCGAACGTTTTGGAATGTACACGCACTGCGACGGTTGCACTGTTGAAGGAATTTACAAGGCACTTTTTAGAGATAAAAAAACCGTCGGCGGAAAAATTAATTGGGTACTGATGAAAGATTTCGGCAATGTCGAAATTACTGCTGAAGTTCCCGAAAACATTATCAAAGAGGCGTTGAAAGAAATTATTTGTGACAACAAAGGAGGTTGAACGCTTTGCCGGTTATAAAAATAACAGATGATTTTGATTTAGAGAAAATTACAGACAGCGGGCAATGTTTTCGCCCGTCAGAAATTTCTCCTGGCGTTTACAGATTTATCACTGCGGATCACGTCATTGACATGCAACAACTTGACGAAGTGTCTTACAAAATAAGTTGCAGTACGGCAGAATGGGATATTGTTTGGAGCAAATATTTCGATATCGAAACAAATTATGCCGAAATTCGCAAACAAATTTTGGATTTTGGCGAACATAAACCTTGCGGCGAATATCTGAAAAAAGCGTTGGATTTTAGCAAGGGAATAAGAATTTTGCGGCAAGAGCCGTTTGAAATGCTGATAAGTTTTATAATCAGTCAGCGCAAAAATATTCCTTCCATTCGCAAAATTGTAGAAATGCTTTGCGATGCTTACGGTAAACCCATTGCCCTTTCAGACGGTTCAACGATTCAATCTTTTCCCAAAGTTGACGACCTTTGCAAAATTTCGGCGTTTGAACTTTCCAGATTTTCTTTAGGCTATCGCAGTGCCTACATTCATGACGCCCTGCAACGTGTTAAAAGTTTGAGCATTGCGCTTGATGATTTATATTCAAGCAACGACGAAGATTTAGTTGACACGCTGAAAACAGTTAAAGGCGTCGGCGATAAAATTGCCGCGTGCGTTGCCTTGTATGCCTATCATCGTTTTGCTTGCGTGCCGATTGATGTTTGGATTAAAAAAGCCATTCAAGACGATTTCAAGGGCGAAAATGTTTTTGTAGAGTTTGGAAGTTTGGCGGGCGTATTACAGCAATATATTTTCTACTACAAGCGTTTCGGCTCAAAGGAGATACTTTAATGTTAAAAAATTTTTTCGCCGCATTTTTTGCGGCTATATTTTTTGTAAATCCTGTTGCACAAGCGGCAGTTGAAGAAAATTCTGATTCAGATGAATATTTTGAAATGCCGGGCGAATACAGGAATGATACCGAAATGCCGGGCGAATATAAAAATGATACCGAATTGCCGGGCGAATATAAAAATGATACCGAATTGCCGGAAGAATACAAACAGCCGCCGATTTATGAAGAAGACGAAAAGCCGCCAAAAAATGATACGCCTGTTATTGATAACGAAAATGAAGGCTTAGAATTTTTGATCTACAATAAAAATGGAGTTATGGCTTTTGCGATAATTGCCGACCATGAAAAATATCAACTGCGCCAAATTTTGGCAAAGAATCAAATTCGCGGGCGTGCAACTGTTTCGCAGATGACGAAAACTCTTGACGACATTGCAATAATTAACGCAAGTTATTTTATGCCGTACGGCAGTTTAATCGGCGTTGCGAAAATTGACGGCGAAATTATAGGCAAAGATGATTTTTATCGTTCGGCTATTGGAATTTATGACGACGGCACAACGATTTTTGGGCGCGTGCGTTATCAAGGCGAAATTGAATATTACGGCAATAGTTTTCCTATTTACGGCGTGAATTGCGAACGCGGCGAAAATTCGCTTGTAGTGTACAACGATTATTTCGGCGCAACCACCGGCACAAATAATTTTGGCGTTGAAGTTTTAGTCAGTGACGGAATTATTACAGATATTTTTTACGACAAGGGCAATAACGCAATACCTGCGGACGGCTATGTTATCAGCGCACACGGCGCGGCGGCAGAATTTTTAAAAATGATGAATGTTGGCGATTCAATAACTATAAATCAAGAAATTGTCAGCGACGACGGCAATTTTAATGAAGTGCCAAATATTATTGGAGCGGGGCCGCGTTTGGTAATGGACGGTAAAGTTTTTGTAACGGCGGCTGATGAAAATTTTCCTGCAGATATTCGCGTTGGACGTGCGCCGCGTTCAGCTGTCGGCGTAACAGTTTACGGCGATTATATTTTGGCGGTTGTTGACGGCAGACAGGCACACAGCAAAGGTTGCACGTTGCAGGAATGGGCAGATATTTTACTGAATGAGTTTGGCGCGTTCAATGCAATAAATTTGGACGGCGGCGGCTCAACTGAACTGATTGTAAAAGATAACATTGTTAATAAACCGAGTGACGGGCATGAAAGATTGATTGGCAATGCGATTGCAATTTTGCCGAGAGATTTTTAAAATTATGGCGTGTTGAATAAATATTTGAACTACTGCTGATTCACGAATTAAATTTTGCTGACTAAGAACGAAAAAATTTCTTTTATTACTTTTCTTTAAAAAAAAAGTAAATTTCAATAATAAAAAAGATTTGGCAAAAAAAGTTTACAAACACGCACTAAAATAATTAATTAAATTAAAAAAAATCCGCTCTGTTACGAGCGGTTAAAAATTTAAATTTCTTCGAGTTTAGACGAATCGACGGCAATTTTTTTATTGGCAACGTCGATTTTTTTTATTACGGCTTTAAGCGCAGGGATTAAAATTTCAGTTTCGCCGACAACTTGAAAAACATCGTTACTGCCGGTTTTCAAAACATTTTTGACTTTGCCGAAATATTTTTCGCCGTCAAAAACTTCACAGCCGATTATATCGAATGTATAAAATTCGCCGTCATCAAGCGGCGCGGCGTCCGTGCGAGGCACTGTCAAAAATTTATTCGTCAAAGTTTTTGCAACTTCGCGGCTGTCAACATTTTCAAATTTTATAAAAATTTCGCCGCCGATATGCTGAACTTTTTCAACTTTAAACATTTTGCCGCCGACAGAAATTTCTTTCAGATCGTCAAAACGTCCTTCAAAGTCTGTGAGCGGAATTATTTTTAAAGTGCCGTCAAGCCCGCGTACTTTGCCAATTTTGCCGATTATAATTTTATCCTCTGATTGCAACGATTTTGTCATCTTCAATCAAAACTTCCACATTCATAATTTCGCGCATATTGTCGCCGATTTTCAATTCAACTTGACGTTCCAAAGTGCCTTGAGTAATTTCTGCGCCTATAGCAAGTTTTTCAACAGTTTCTTTGCGAACATTCGCCTCTGAAATACGTTGACGGCGTTGGGCAATTTCATTTCCGAAAAATTGGCTGATTCTGCCGGCTTGTTCAGGATTGCTTGTCAATTCGCGTTGGCGGTCAATTTCAATCTGTTTAATTTCAAGTTCCAACTGCTCAACAGTTTTTGTAAAATCGTTAATCAAATGTTCCTTGAGTTTTTCAGTCAACTTTGCTTTAACCGTCACGGGAACTTTAATTGAAATACTATCCATAAATTTTAACCTCCTTAAATTACGCCAGATATAATATCAAAAACTTTAATCGACGGCAATAAAAATTTATGCTACAATCTGAAAAAATTTAAAGGTGGGCATTTTATGAAAATGATTTTAATTTTGGCGGCGGCGATAATTTTTTCTTTCAATTCAACAGCCTC
>CAJOGS010000140.1 GCA_905234045.1 uncultured Selenomonadaceae bacterium
TGAGGGAAAAACTACTGGAATAAAAAATTTGCTCTTTGATGTTGCATTAAAAAATATAAAAATTGCATTGCCTGAAAAATCTTTACTTCAAAATTTTAACAATCAAGTTTCCAACTTTTTCCAAATGATTCAAAAAAACAATCAGGAAAATCAAATTTTAGCTGCATTGAGAGATTTTTTGTTGCCTTTGCTGATGAATGGGCAAGTCGGTTTTAAGGAGGATTACAATGTATTACAGTGTTCTTATTGAAACTTCAGAAGGTACAGGCAAAAATAAAAAAATTCTGCCTGTAATAGAATCAGACTACTCCAATTTAGAAAAAATAAAGTCAAATGTTCTTGTTCCCTACTTTCAAGGTGAAAAATTTTTGATGGACGGCTATTTTTTGAATAAATCCCAAATTTCTCGAATCAAAATTGTATCATCTGAAAAATCTATTCAAAGTCTTGTGGATTTAAAAGAGCAAGAAAGTTTTTTTTGCCATCCTTGCGACCCTTACCAAATTATAAACGACCCAAAATTAGTTGACGATATTACTGATGAAATTTTAAATGAGGTGCAACAAAAATTGACAAACTTAAAAACTTCTACAAAAAAAAATAAGAAATCTACTTTTGATAACAAACGAGTTTTCATTGTTCACGGTCACGACGATAAAGTTAAACTTGACGTATCAAACTTTTTGAGAAAGTTAGGGCTTGAACCCGTGATACTTCACGAACAGGCTAATCAAGGCAAAACTATTATCGAAAAAATCGAAGATTATACCAATGTTGGCTATGGAATTGTTCTCTACACACCTTGCGATAAAGGCGGCACTGCTGCTACTGACTTTGAAAATATGAAGTTTAGAGCAAGACAAAACGTAATTTTTGAACACGGTTATTTAATAGCTAAATTGGGACGCAATAGAGTCTGCGCTTTGGTGGACGGCGACATTGAACTTCCGAGCGACATAGGCGGTGTACTTTATGTCACTTATCCAAGTGACTGGGAACTTAAAGTTGGAAAAGAATTGCTCAATGTCGGATACAACATAAATTTAAATAACTTGTGAGGAGCAATAATTATGAATTTACTTGTTATTGGCAATGGATTAGATTTAGACTTAGGACTTCCGACAAAGTACACAGATTTTTTAAAATTTACAAGCGCATTTGAATTTTCTGTTGGGAGTAACATTGATGAAGTAAACAAAATCGATGAATTTGACACTCAAAATGTTTATTATGCCATTTACTCAAGATATGAAAAGTTTAACTCGATCAATTTAGAAAATCAGTACCAAGAATTAAAAGCAACTCTCGAATTATTTGAAAAAAGTTTTGAAAACAAATTTATTAACAAAGCCTGTAAAGATTTTTTATACTGCGTTCATAATAATTGCTGGATTAAATATTTTAATGAACGTTATGAAAAAAAACTCATCTCTGGTGAAAATTGGATTGACATTGAAAATGAAATTCAAAATGTTATACATATTTTTGAAGATAAATCCAGATTTCAGATTATAGATGAAAAAAATAACGCCATCATAGATACCAACTTCAACTATACTGATAATTTAGATATTCAAGAGATTATCAATAAGTTGTTTTCTGGAGAATTAACGCTTTTTGTAGATGATTACAAAAAATTCAAAAGACTCCTACTTAAAGATTATGACAAATTCGTTATGGCATTAGGTATTTATTTAAATTTTTTTGTTTCCCAATTGCCAATAAAAATTGAAACTGCCTCCAGAGAACTCCAGAATATGATAAACGGTGAAAATTTTCCAACTATAGATTACGTCCTTAGCTTTAATTACATCAACAATTTTAAGCATACTGGCTCATTAAAAAATACCTGTTTTGTACACGGCGAAATTAACTATATGGCAGAATTAAAGAAATGCATTTCAGCCAATATGAACGACAATGATAAAGTAAATATGAAAATTGAAAATCTTATCAGTCGAAACAAAATAATAATTGGTTTTGATGATCTTCAAAGTGATGAAGAAAATTTTGAACTGGAATTTGTAGATTACAGAAAATATTTTCAAAGAATTTATAAAGGAACGGATAGCCAGTATGTGGACTATCTGAATGAATATACATTCGGATTAAAGAGAGCATTTGAAATTCAACAAGCCAAAGAAAACTTTATAAAACCAAATTCAAATCTTGATTATGAAAAATTTATAGAAGAAAAAACAATATTTTCTGATAGAGTACCAAATAGAGTATTTATATTCGGACATTCTTTAGACGCAACGGATAATGAAATCTTTAGAGACATATTTCTGCGTGAATTTAATGATACTAAGGTTACTATCTTTTATCACGATTCCGATGCTCGAAAAAGAATTATTACCAATCTGATTAGAATTTTAACAAAGCCCACTTTTATTCAAAAGACTAAAGGAAAAAATCCAGATATTAAATTCATTGAACAAACTTATAATTCTATCGTATTGTAAAATTGGCAATAAACGCCCCTCTAAAAGACAGTGTGCTTAATTTGGCGACTGAAAGAAAGTTCAGCGATTTTGTGTAAGTTGACATACTTGCTTGCGCGATTGCATCACAGTTATACAAAACGTTGACTTACCAAAACGGTTCGTATTAAATTTTAATTCATATTCCATTTTTTATTGAATTTTCTTTTTGATATTCATTCTCAAATTCGAGACAACTCAACCTACACAATTTTGCAACTTGTATTGAATTTCCTAGCTTTCTGTAGTATACTCTTCAAAGATGAATTGTTCTTTCTTAAAGCAATAAAACTCTGTAATGTCTTGCAAACATTACAGAGCTAACTAGTGAATCGCTGTTTCACTTGAGAACCCAAAGGCTTTATTGCGCTGTTGGGATTTTTTCCCGTACAGTTGTTTAGATTATACTATAGCTTTGCGGCTTTTTCAAATAAATTTAGCGACATTCACTAGTTGTGGGTGTCGTTTTTTAGTTACACAAACGCCACTTACGCGCAAAGAATGCAATTATCAAAAATATTTTTGCTTTTTAGCATTGAAAGGAGCGTTTTCTTATGACTTTTGATCAAGTTGTTGCTGATTTTAAAAGTCGCCAAATTCCTATTAACTGGCTTGATAAAGTCAGATACGGTTTCAAATGCATTGGTTGTGGCAATGGTTCGGGTAAAAACGGGACTGGGGCTACTATTTCCAAAGACAGGACACGCTTACTTTGTGGCAAGTGCGGTAAAGCCTTTTCCTATATCGATGTTGCTTGTAACTACTACCATATCGATTTATCTAATTTTGTTGACGGCGTTAAGCAACTTTGCCAAGCTGAAGGCATCGACCTTGATACCTTCAATAAAGATTTGCCTGATGCTGACACTTTGGAACAACAAAAAGCCGCTGATTTTTTCTTGCACCACTCTTGCGATCATCTCAAAGATTTTCTCGACTCTCAAGGCGGTAAGTGGCGCGGCTTAGATTATTCAACTTTACATTTTCTTAATTGGCAATTCTGCGACGACTACAAACACCCACATAATAATTTTTCTTTTCCTGCTATGTTGATTCCAAATGATAATGGCGGCTTGCTTGCCAGACAGATTGACGGCGACGCTAAAAGTAATTTGAAACCGTCCGGCACTTCCACTATCTTTTTGCCGGATAATCCTAAATTCATTTTGGCTGTCGAAGGTTCAATTAACGGCGCATCTATTCTTCAAGCATTGGGAACTGATTTAGATTTTGCCATTATCTCCGCTAACGGTACTTCTAATAAAAATTTGCTTGTCAACAAAATTTTCAACCTTTTCCCTGACAAAAATATCCCTATTGCCATTGCTTTTGATTTCGATGAGAACAAGGCGGGACAAAATGCCGCCGTAGACGCGCTTAACAGCCTCATTAAGGCAGGTTATACCGCTTGCACGATAAATATCACTAAAACTGCTGGAAATGACTTAAATGACCTTTTAAACGCAAATAACGGCACTTCCGAACTTTCCAAAATGCTCAATGACTCTTTCAAGTTTGCAAAAGCTGAATTTGACAGAATCTCTACTGAGCAAACCAAAAAATTAATTGGAAGATTTGATGCAGAAGTTTTTTCAGATATTAAAGAAATTATGGCGTTGACTTCAAAGTTTGCTGACAGAAAAACTGGATTTTCAAATCTTGATAAAGAAATGGCATTTTTGCCTGGTATTTATGTTATTGGCGGACTTCCTGCTCTCGGTAAAACCACTTTTGCACTGCAACTTTTAGAGCAAGCGGCACAACAAGGCGAACACTGCTTTTTCTGCTCCTATGAAATGTCGGAAAACTTTTTGCATTTTAAGAGAATCGCCCGCGCCGTCTATCAACTTGAATCGCTTAACGGAGCAAGAATCATTGATAAGCCTTTAACTGCCATTGATATTTTGAGCAACAAACTTTTCAATCACAAAGATAACTTTGATAAAGTTTTAAAATCTTTCATCAAAGAAAATATCCCGTTCCACATTTGGGAATTTGATGAAATCGACATTGATAAACTTTTGGAGCGTATTGATAAAATCTGCAACAAATTTAATAGACCTCCGATTATTTGTCTTGACTATCTCCAACTCTTAGCCGGTAACAACGAGCAAGCAAAAGCCGGTATCGATAATATTCTACGTAAATTAAAAACTTTTCAACGCGACACCGACACCACTTTTATTATCGTCAGTAGCTTGAATCGCTTGAATTATAACAACGAAATTTCTTTTGAAAGTTTTAAAGAATCTGGCGGCATCGAATACACTGCTGATGTTATGTGGGGGCTTCAATTTCTTCTTTCCGATGAAGAGGATCGCAACACTAAAACTCTTGACAAGGCTAAACGTGAAACTCCCAGACACATTCAATTAAAATGCTTGAAAAATCGTTTCGGCGCGAATTTTGACATTGGTTTTAATTATTTTCCCGCTGTCGATTATTTTCAGCCGATGGACGAATTGTCCTACCTTGAATTTACTGAAACCTCTGAAACCGTTACCGACAAAACCAAAATTAAAAAATCTAAGTACAACGATAAAGATTAGCTATTTGCCAAAATAATAAATCCCGTGTAGAATTTACCTGAAGAATAATTCACTTACACGGAATCTGGAGTAAACCATATTTATAAAACCTGCATAGCAGGAGTATTTGTCGTTTTTATGTGGAAATTGTACCAGTATTTTCCAAAGTTGACAAGTGAAATTTAAGAAGTTGTTTTCACAGAGAAAAAATGGTAGACTGAAACTATGAAACTAGATTATTTAAAACGAAAAAGATATCCGACAGATTTAACAGACTCTCAA
>CAJOGS010000141.1 GCA_905234045.1 uncultured Selenomonadaceae bacterium
GAACAAGATGATGACTTCATGGAAAAATATCTCGGCGGCGAAGACGTTACTGTTGAAGAAATTAAAGCGGTAATTCGTAAAGCTACTATTGATTGTAAAATGACTCCCGTTGTTTGCGGAACATCTTACAAAAATAGAGGCGTTCAACCTCTGCTTGACGCGGTTGTTGATTATATGCCTGCGCCTACTGATATTAAACCAATTCAAGGTATCACTCCCGACGGCGAAGAAGATTCAAGACCTTCAAGCGATGAAGAACCATTCGCAGCGTTGGCTTTTAAAATTATGACTGATCCTTATGTCGGTAAACTTGCATTCTTCAGAGTTTACAGCGGCGTTTTGAAATCCGGCTCTTACGTTTACAACTCAACTAAAGGCAAGAAAGAACGTATCGGCAGAATTTTGCAAATGCACGCAAATAACCGCACTGAAATTGATACAGTTTACAGCGGCGATATTGCGGCGGCAGTCGGTTTGAAAGATACCACAACAGGCGATACACTTTGTGACGAAGGACATCAAATTATTCTTGAATCAATGGAATTTCCTGAACCTGTTATTTCAGTTGCGGTTGAACCTTCAACCAAAAACGATCAGGACAAAATGGGAATTGCACTTCAAAAACTCGCTGAAGAAGATCCTACTTTCAAAGTTCGCACAGACCCTGAAACAGGACAAACAATTATTTCAGGTATGGGCGAATTGCATTTACAAATTATTGTTGACAGAATGTTACGCGAGTTCAAAGTTGACTGCAAAGTCGGCGAACCTCAAGTTGCATATCGTGAAACAATTCGCAAGACTGCACAAGCTGAAGGCAAATTTGTTCGTCAGAGTGGCGGTCACGGACAATACGGACATTGCTGGATTGAAATTTCACCCAATGAAGTCGGCAAAGGATTTGAATTTGAAAGTAAAATCGTCGGCGGCGTAATTCCTAAAGAGTATATTAATCCTATTGAAGCGGGCGTTAAACAAGCTATGGAAAACGGCGTCTTAGCCGGTTATCCGATGGTTGACGTTAAAGCGGTTGTTTATGACGGCAGTTTCCATGAAGTTGACTCTTCAGAGGCAGCGTTCAAAATTGCAGGCTCAATCGCTTTCAAGGCGGCGGCTGAAAAAGCTAAACCCGTTTTGCTTGAACCTTATGTAAAAGTTGAAGTTACAGTCCCTGAAAGTTATATGGGCGATGTTATCGGCGATTTGAATTCCAGACGCGGAAGAATCGACGGCATGGAACCTCGTTCAGGCTTGCAAGTCATTCATGGCTTTGTACCGCTTTCAGAAATGTTTGGTTACTCAACTGATTTAAGGTCTAAGACTCAGGGACGCGGCAATTACTCAATGGAAGTTGCTTATTATGATGAAGTCCCGAAAAATATTGCTGATACGATTATTGCGAAAAACAAAGGCGAGTAGTAGTTGGATAGTGGTTAGCAGTTAGCAGTTAGTAACAACTACAACACTACCAACTAACAGCTATCGACTACCCCACTACAAACGCTTGAGTTTATAAAATTAATTTGAAAAAAGTTTTTTTTGAAATAATAAGGAGTGTTTAATTTGGCAAAACAGAAATTTGACCGTAGTAAACCACACGTAAACATTGGTACTATCGGACATATCGATCACGGCAAAACTACTTTAACAGCAGCTATTACAAAAGTTCTTTCTGAAAAGGGCTATGCAAAATTTGAAGCATACGAAAACATTGATAAGGCTCCTGAAGAACGCGAACGCGGTATCACAATCAACACCGCACACGTTGAATACGAAACTGACAAACGTCACTATGCACACGTTGACTGTCCCGGTCACGCTGACTATATCAAAAACATGATCACCGGCGCGGCTCAAATGGACGGCGCAATCCTCGTTGTTGCTGCTTCTGATGGTCCTATGCCTCAAACTCGTGAACATATCCTTCTTGCTCGTCAAGTAGGCGTTCCTGCTATCGTTGTCTTCCTCAACAAAGTTGACCAAGTTGACGATCCTGAACTTCTTGAACTCGTTGAAATGGAAGTCCGCGAACTTCTCAGCAAATACGAATTCCCCGGCGATGATGTTCCGATTATTGCAGGTTCTGCACTTTTGGCACTTCAAGGCGATGCTGAACAAAAAGCTAACATTCTTAAACTTCTTGATGCAGTTGATGAATACATTCCTACACCTGAACGCGATAAAGATAAACCTTTCTTAATGCCTGTTGAAGACGTTTTCACAATCACAGGACGCGGCACAGTTGCTACAGGTCGTGTTGAACGCGGCGAATTGAAACTCAATGATCCTGTTGAAATCGTTGGTCTTCGTGAAGAACCCAGAAAATCAGTTGCTACAGGTATTGAAATGTTCCGCAAATTGCTCGACAGTGCAGTTGCAGGCGATAACGTCGGCGTTCTCCTTCGTGGCGTTGACAGAAAAGAAATTGAACGCGGTCAAGTTTTGGCTAAACCCGGCACAATTCATCCGCATACCAAATTCAAAGCTCAAGTTTACGTCCTTACCAAAGAAGAAGGCGGTCGTCATACTCCGTTCTTTGCAAACTATCGCCCGCAATTCTACTTCCGTACAACTGACGTTACAGGCGTAGTCAGCAACTTGAAAGACACCAACGGCGATGCCGCTGAAATGTGCATGCCCGGCGATCATATCGAAATGGACGTCGAACTCATCACACCGATTGCTATTGAAAAAGGCTTACTCTTCGCTATTCGTGAAGGCGGTCACACAGTCGGTTCAGGTCGCGTTATCGAAATTAACGAATAATTTCTCTAATTACCGTTGAAAATTTTTTGGGAGATGAAATTTGCGGCGTCAGTTGCAAGTTTCTCTTCCTTAATTTTTGAGAAAACCGGCAGATGGCTAGGCTGATTTAAAGGCAATTTGTCAGTCGAGGGAACTGCCGCGAATTTGAGGAGGATATAAATTGCCACAACAACAAAAACAAAAAAAGTTGCGGATTCGTTTAAAGGCTTATGATCATAAGTCTTTGGATCAAAGCGCGGCTAAAATCGTTGAAACTGCCAAGAAAAATGGCGCAATGGTTTCAGGTCCCGTTCCGCTTCCGACAGAAAAAAATATTTATACCATTTTGCGTTCGCCGCACGTCAACAAAGATTCACGCGAACAATTTGAAATGAGAACTCATAAGCGTTTAATTGATATTCTTCAACCGACACAAAAGGCGATTGATGCACTTGTACGCCTCGATCTCCCTGCCGGTGTTGACATCGAAATTAAGCTGTAAGGCGGAGGTGTGAACATTGGCTAAAACAATTTTGGGAATTAAACTCGGCATGACTCAAATTTTTACTGAAGACGGCAAAGTTATTCCGGTAACAGTCGTTGAAAGTGGAAATAACATTGTTATTCGCAACAAAACGGTTGATACTGACGGTTATAACGGCGTTCAACTCGGCTTTGGCGAAATCAAAGAAAAGAAAGTCAATAAACCTATGGCGGGACAATTCAAAAAGTTCGGCGTTAAAGCTGTAAAATATATTCGTGAAGTTCGTCTTGCGACTGAATCAGAATATAAAATCGGCGACGTTATCAGCGTTGATGTTTTCGCTGAAGGCGACTTGGTAGACGTTGTAGGAACTTCAAAAGGTAAAGGATTTGCCGGCGGCATTAAACGTCATCATTTTGCACGCGGTCCTATGGGACACGGTTCAAAATCTCACCGTGAACCCGGTTCAACAGGTGCAATGCTTTCAGGTCCCGGCGGTCGCGTTATCAAAGGCAAAAAATTGCCGGGCAGAATGGGTGGAGTTCGTACAACTGTACAACGTTTGACGATTGTTAAAGTTGATACAAACAGAAATCTTTTGCTGATTAAAGGCGCAATTCCTGGTCCTAAAAAAGGTTTTGTTATCATCAAAGAAACGGTTAAACCGTCCAGAAAACACAGATAAGAAAGGAGGACGAAGTAAATGCCAACAGTATCAGTTTTTGATATGAAAAATTCAAAAGTCGGCGATATTGAACTTAGCGCAGATATTTTTGAAGTTGAAATGAATGCGGGGCTTGTTCATCAAGCAGTTGTAATGCAAATGGCGTCGTGGAGACTCGGCACACATGCTACAAAAACTCGCGGAATGGTTCGCGGTGGCGGACGTAAACCTTGGAGACAGAAAGGCACGGGACGCGCACGCGCAGGTTCCCGCAGAAGTCCTCTTTGGCGTGGCGGCGGCACGATCTTTGGACCGCATCCGCGTTCCTACGCTTTCACAATGCCGCGTAAACAACGCCGTCTTGCTTTGAAGTGCGTACTCAGCGACAAAGTTAAATCGGAAAATCTGATTGTTTTGGACGATTTAAATTTTGAAGATCCAAAAACCAAAAACTTTGTAGCGTTCCAAAAAACTTTCGGCGTTGACAAATGCAAGGCACTTTTCATTACCGAAGAATTGATTGAAAATGTTATGCGTTCTTCAAACAATCTTCAAAATGCAAATGTCATCAGTGCATTGCAAATCAACGTTTACGACATTTTGAACTGCGAAAAAGTTTTCATTACAAAGAGTGCCGTTGCAAAAATTGAGGAGGTGTACATCTAATGGAAGCGAGAGATATTTTAATTCGCCCGCTGATTACGGAGCGTACAACCGAATTGATGGCTGAAGGCAAATATGTTTTTGTGGTTGACAAACGCGCCAACAAAATTCAAATTGCTGACGCCGTGAAAGAAGTTTTTAATGTAACAGTTGAAAACGTCAACACGGTAAATGTTAAACCGAAAACAAAACGCATGGGTCGCAGCGTAGGTAAAACTACAAGCTACAAAAAAGCTATCGTGAAACTTAAAGCCGGAGAAACAATCGAATTCTTCAGCGCGTAAAAATAGAGATTTGAAGTTATGATAAAATCGCTTATAACTTTTGTATTCGGTAACGCCCTCTGGGATATGTTGGTCGGCTGTTTCGGTTCACCTGAAGCAGTGGTCGGCGCAGCAGTTATCATTTTTGGCGCATTGCTGGTGATTTACATAATCAAAAAAATTATTGAGGTTCTTATTAGTGCCTGTATATTGATTTTGATTTTATCTGCGATTTTAAGCTGACATAAAAATTTCTGTTTCGTAAAAATTTTTTAAAAAAATTTTAAATTAGATATTGTTAGAATTTTGGCGTTATGGTAAAATCCCTAAATGGTGGTTTTAATTAACGCCAAAATTTCTAATCAGTCGCACTTTAACAACAAGTGTGCAGATTGAAATATAAAAATAAATCAAGG
>CAJOGS010000142.1 GCA_905234045.1 uncultured Selenomonadaceae bacterium
CAATGACAATGCTCGGCGTTTACGCAATGAGTGCGATAACCGCGCTGACTGCCCAAAATACAACCGGCGTTACTGCAGTTTCAGAAGTTACGCCAAAATTTTTGGAACAACAAATTGACGCGGTTTTTGTAGATATTCCGCCTGACGCCGTGAAAATTGGAATGGTTTCATCTGCAAAATTAATTGAAACTATCGCACAAAAATTAAAATTCTACGGCGCAAAAAATATTGTTGTAGATCCCGTAATGGTTGCAACAAGCGGCGCAAAATTAATTGACGATGACGCGGTTGAAACGCTGAAAAAATTTTTATTCCCGCTTGCAACCGTCATAACTCCAAATATTCCCGAAGCCGAAAAACTTTCAAATATTAAAATTGAAACTGCTGATGATATGAAAAAGGCGGCGCAAATTATTTTTGAAAATTACGGCTGCGCGGTACTCTGCAAGGGCGGACACAGTTTGAACGACGCTAACGACATTTTATTTGACGGCAATGCTAAAATTTTTGCAGGTAAAAAAATTGACAATCCCAACACGCACGGCACAGGTTGCACGCTTTCCAGTGCGATTGCGGCGGGGCTTGCCAAAGGTTTAACTTTAATTGACTCAATCGACGCGGCGAAAAATTATATTTCCGGCGCGTTGGCAGCAAATTTGAATCTCGGAAAAGGGCGCGGACCAATGAATCACGCCTTTTTACTTGAAAAAATATAGTGTGATAGTGTGATAGCAATTTACTACCCCACTATCACACTACCCAACTAACAACTATATAGGAAGTGATTAAATGCTTGAAGACAGAAAAATAGAATTAACGGCACTGCGCGAAAAGCTGAACGAAATGGGGGATTCACTTTGACATTTCCAACAAGGAAGAAAGAATAGCCGAGTTGGAATATAAAATGGGCGAGCCGACTTTTTGGGACAATCCCGACGCCGCTCAAAAAATTACTCAAGAATTGAACGGCATTAAATCCGGCGTCGATACATACAAAAATCTTTTGTCGAAATTTGAAGACGCGCAAACTTTGTTGGAATTGGCAATGGAAGAAGGCGACGATTCACAAGAAACTGACATTTCCGCCGAAATTCAAATTATCAAAGACGGCTTGGAAAGTTTGCGCCTTGAAATTTTGTTGAGTGAACCTTACGACGCAAACAATGCAATTTTGACGTTACACGCGGGCGCGGGCGGTACAGAGGCTCAAGATTGGACGCAAATGCTTTTGAGAATGTACACACGTTGGGCGGAACGTCATGGATTCACGGTTGAAACTGCCGACATTTTGCCCGGCGACGAAGCCGGCGTTAAATCTGTAACGTTGTTTATCAAAGGTCACAATGCTTACGGCTTTTTGAAATCTGAAAAAGGTATTCATCGCCTTGTAAGAATTTCGCCGTTCGATTCAAACGCCCGCCGCCATACTTCGTTTTCTGCTTGCGATATTATGCCGGAAATTGATGACGCGGTTGAAGTCGATATAAATATGGTTGATGTGCGCGTTGATACGTACCGTGCAAGCGGCGCGGGCGGACAGCACATTAATAAAACTTCATCAGCAGTGCGAATGACGCACATTCCGACGGGTATTGTTGTCCAATGTCAAAATGAACGTTCGCAACTTCAAAATAAAGAGCAATGTTTAAAAATGCTCCGTGCAAAACTTTTTGAACTTGAACTTGAAAAGAAAGAAGAAGAACGCGCCAAACTTGAAGGCGACAGAATGAAAATTGAGTGGGGAAGTCAAATTCGCTCCTATGTTTTCCAGCCGTATACAATGGTTAAAGATTTACGCACGGGCGAAGAAACCGGCAATGTTCAGGCGGTTATGGACGGCGAACTTGATAATTTTATTCGTGCATTTTTGGCAATGAAGGCAAATGTTGCAGTTTAAAAAATTTTTGGCGTTGACAATAATTTTTATGGTGGCGGTTGTGATGAATCAAAACGGCGTTGAAGGTTCAGAAAAGCGCGTTGAAGTTTTAAAAAATTTTTATTCGCTGAAGTCACACATTGAAGGCGGATATTTTTCAGAAATTTATACTTCGCCTTTCAAACAAAACGACAGAGCGACGGCGGGCAGTATTTATTTCTTGCTTGAAGGTAAAGATATTTCGCACTTTCACAAAATAGATTGTGATGAAATTTGGTATTATCACGAAGGTTGCGGAATGAAAATTTTTATGCTGTGTGAAGGCAACCTTGAAGAATTTTTGCTCGGTAAAAATGTTGAACGCGGTGAACGCGCAATGATTATCATACCTGCAGGGGCGATTTTTGCGGCTGAAAATCTGGATAAAAATTCTTATACATTTGTTTCTTGTATGACGACGCCGAAATTTAATTACGCAGGTTTTAAACTTGTCACACGCTCGGAATTTGAAAAAATTTATCCCTACTCAAACGAAAATATTTTAAAACTTGCATATGAAAAATTGCCTGAATAATTTGGAGGTTGCTATGAAAAAATTTCTTATACTGACATTAATTTTGTTGGCGGTAATCATTGCGGCAGGCGGATTAGTTTTGCCGCGCATGGTTGAAAGTGTCATCGAACAACAAATTGTAAATTCAACTTCCTCCACAGCGGTTGATGTTTCTTTGACTTCAACGCCCAATTTTAAAATTGCAATGGGCAAAATTGACAAAATACACGCAACCGCCGCCGCCGGTCTTATCGGCGAAGTTGCTTTTAAAAATCTGACACTTGACGGCGAATCAATAACCCTTGACGTTATGGAATTGCTTTTCCCGAATAAAGATTTATCGGCGCAACAACGCCAACAGAATATTTTGAAACGCGCAAATAAACTTGAATTGCGCGGAGTTATCACTGAAGAAGAATTGAAAACTTTCATTGCCACAAAAGACAAAAATTTTGAAAATACGCAAGTAACAATTAAACCTGAAGGGGCTTTTGCGTCGGCACGTGCGAAATTTCTCGGCAGAACGATTGATATTGAAGTGGCGGGAACTTTTATTGTTCAAAACGGCGACGTTTATTTCCATATGACACATTTAAACAGCAATTCAATTCTCAGCCGCGTCACTGCCGATACTTTTATGGCTGATATAAAAGTTTTGGACAGTTCAAAATTGCCGCTCGGCTTGAAGTTTGATTCGGTTGAATTGCGGGAAGGAGAAGCGGTTATTACTGCGGTTAGTACGGTAAAATAAAATGAAAAAATTTTTTTACAATAAAATTTTGTTGTTGGCAATAGCCGCAGGGTTAATTGCCTCGTTGGTAATTGCGGGACAAAGACACGCCGTCGAAATTCACAATTCGCAAGTCGATATGGTTATGGATTTTGACAGCATGAAAGATTTATCGGAACGTGAAGGAATTGAACTTTCAGAAGTTTTGAAAAAGTTCAAAGCCGCAGGAATAACTTCACTTGCGATTTACGACACGACTTTTGAAAAACTTACTCGCTCAGGTAAAGTTATTGCGGTTTACGGTACTGACATAATTTCAAATTATCACAGCGGCGCATTAAACAGCCAACTTTGGCGGGAAGCGGTCGAACAGGGAGCGATTGACGCAAGGCGCACTTACATTATCGGCAGAAGTCTTGAAAGTTACGAGGCGGCGAAAAAAGATTTATTCCTGCGTTTGGGCGAAGAGCGCGTTAAAGCGTTTTCGATTGGTGATATTGAAGTTTTGGAAGTCAAGGCGCAATTCGGTCCTTTTATGAAAGATCCTGTAGGATTTGACAAGGACGAATTGGAAACTGCCAAAAAATTCGGTTTCACGATTCTTGCACGTCCCAAAAATTTCAATCAATGCACGCCGGAAAAAATTAAAAGCGTTTTTGAAAAACTTGAAGGTTATCCAATTTCAGAAATTGTATTTGACGGCGCGGAAATTTTGGGCGCAAAAAATTATATTGACGTAACTGCAGATGAAATGAAAAAGCGCGGTTACAAATTGGGCTTGATTGAGCATACAAGCCAACTGCAATTTTATAATCAAGTCGGAATGTTTGAACTTGCCGAAAAACTCGGTTACAATGAAATTGCGCGGCTTTATGCAATTCCACGCGATGAACAGCCGAAACTTTTGATTGATACGGCGGTACAACGTTGGGGGACGACTGACCACGAACGCAATATCAGAATAAACCTTTTGCGAATTTACGAAAAGCCCGTGACGGGTTTAACTCTGCTTGAAACAAATTTAAAATACGTCAAAGAAACTGCTGACAAAATAAAATCTAACGGCTATACTTTAGGCGTTGCAGATACTTTTGAAAATTATTTTCCGAGTAAATTTTTGCGCGTCTTTGTAGTAATAGGCGTAGCGGCGGCGGCAGTTTTATATTTGTCGCTGATTTCGTACCGCGTCAACGCTGACAGAAAATTGCAACTGATTTTATTTGCAGTTTTGGCGGTATTGGCGGCAGTGCCGATTTTAATGGGCGCGGGCGGAAAAATCAGAATTTTGGCGGCGTTAATGAGCGCAAATTTATTCCCTGCGTTGGCGGTAATTTGTCAATTAGACAAGTTGAGATTTACAAATTTTAAATCGCAGAGTGAAGAAAAATTTTCAACATTTCAAGTAATTTTAACGGGCGTCATTGCGCTTTTTGTAACAAGTGCACTTTCAATGGCAGGCGCGGCGTATTTGTCAGGCGCGTTATCCGACGTTAAATATTTCCTTGAGTTTGAAATTTTCAGAGGTATCAAATTAACTTTCGTACTGCCGTTAATTTTGGTGGCAGTAGCATTTTTGCAAAGATTCAACATTGTTGACGAAATGAAAGAAAGCGTTTCGGCAGTCGCACAGTTGAAAGCAATTTTAAATATGAGCGTCACGGTAAAATATTTGCTTGCGGGCGTGTTTGTGCTGTTGGCGTTCGTGGTTTTAATCGCAAGGAGCGGACATACTTCGGGAATGCCTGTATCGGGAATGGAAATAAAAATCCGCGCAATATTGGAACAATTATTTTATGCGCGTCCGCGTTCAAAAGAAATTTTCATCGGACACCCTGCCTTTATAATGGCGGCGGCGGCATTCCTGCAGAAATTTCCGAAATCAATTTGTTTCGTGCTGACAATAGTAGCGACAATCGGGCAAAGTTCAATGATTGAAACCTTCGCACATATGCGAACGCCAATATTTATGTCGTTTATGCGCGGCGTTGACGGCGTTTTGCCCGGCGCGTTGATAGGCGCGGTGTTGGTACTGTTTTTAAACTTTGCAACAAACTTAAGAAACAAAATGTAGTTTG
>CAJOGS010000143.1 GCA_905234045.1 uncultured Selenomonadaceae bacterium
GGGATAATTTTAGGCGTCATCAGCGGCGGACTTTATGCCAAATATAAAAAATTGGACGTTATACATTTGGCAGATATTTTAGCCCCTGCGATAGTTTTGGGGCAGGCGTTGGGACGTTGCGCCAATTTATTGAACGGCGACGCCTTTGGCGCACCTACCGGCGGCAATTTCGGCATAATTTATCCTGAAACAACTTTGGCATTTCGCACTTATGGAGCGCAACCGCTTTTTCCGGCTGAAGTTTGGGAATGTCAATTAGATATTGTGATATTTGCGTTGTTGCTGATTTTTCGTTGCAGCAATTACAAGCGCGGGCAATGTTTCTGTCTGTATGTAATGTTGTACGCGGTTGCAAGATTTTTGTTGGAAAATCTGCGCGGCGATTATATGGACTTGGCATTTGGAATTTTGAAAAGCGCGCAAATGACAAGCGTTGTAGCATTTGTAATAGCGTTAGGCGCGTTTGTATATTTCGGGAGGAAAAAAATTGATACAAAAAAATAAAACGGCGTTAATGAAGGCGACAGATTTATTATCACGGCAAGATCAGAGCGAAAAAATTTTGCGCCAAAAATTATTGGCGCGGCAATATGAAGAATCTGAAGTTGACGCCGCCATTGACAAATTAAAAAAATATAATTATTTGAATGACGAAGAAACTTGCAAGCGACTTTTTGAAAATTTGTACGACGATGAAAAATTAAGCGTCAAACAAATTTGCATGAAGTTGCAACAACGCGGCTACGATTCAGATTTTATAAAAAATTTAATTCCTGCCGAAACATACGAACACGAATATAACGCCGCTTTAAAAATCGCCGCCAAAAAATTTGTCGGTAAAGTTTCGCCTGACTTAAAAGGCAAGCAAAAAATTTGGCAACATTTGGCGTCGAAAGGTTTTGATTCAGAAATTATAGGCGCGGTTGCTGAAGAAATTTTACACAACAACGGGGATTAAAATATCTCCCAAATCTTCAGATAAAAAATTTGCCGCCGTCAATTCTGTTAAATCAGCCAAAAAATTTTCAATATTTTCCGGCTCAATCAAAATATTTATTGTAACGTCAGCCGCGTAGTTTGAATTTTCTACGCGGATTTTTTTATTGCGCAAAAAATTTTCAACCTGCGCGAGAAAAGGATATTCAATGGTAACGGCAATTTTTTTAAACGTCGTCATTTGAACGATTTTAGAATTGGCAATTCGAAGCGCGGCGGTATGTGAATAAGCACGAATCAAGCCGCCCGCGCCAAGTTTGATACCGCCAAAATATCGAGTAACCACAACCGAAATATTTGTCAGTTCGTTTTTCTTAATTGCGTCAAGAATGGGATTACCGGCAGTGCCGCCCGGTTCGCCGTCGTCATTTGATTTTTGCTTGTCGCCGTTTTCGCCCAATATCCACGCCGAACAATTATGCGTGGCGTCAAAATATTTTTTCTTGATTTCCTGCACAAAATCCCGCGCCGTTTCTTCAGTTTCAACATGTTTGACGTGCGATATAAATACAGATTTTTTAATTTCATATTCGGCGGTGAAAATTTCGCCGTCCGCAATGGTTTTAAAATTTTTCATCGTATAACGCCCTCTCCGGGTACTGCCAAATTTTCACGAATCGCCGCAACTTCCGCCGCCGTAAATAATCCTGTAGGCGATTCTCTGATTGTTATATCTTTAATAAATTTGTTCAGGATTTCTAAATCCTCAAAATTTTCAGGATCTGCCGCTTTTCGTACAGCTGAAATTGTTTTTGTCTGCGCATCAACATATAAGCGCGTTTTTCTGATAATTTCATTCAATAAAATTGCATGCTCCAAATTTAATTCATTTGGAATTTTCAGCGCGTGAATTTTTTCCTGCTCTTCAAGTGCGTCCTCTTCAAGTTCCAAAAGTTGCTCGTACGTCGAATATTCGTAAACTTCGGCAGTCTTCAAACTTTCGATAATGCTGTGATACAGCTGCCAATTTCTGTCCAAATGATCAATATCCTTTTGATAGGCGGCGTACCAATCGCCGAAAATTTTTTGTTGCGTCAAAATATCTTCAATTTCGGCGCGGCTGATAACTTCATTTCGACTGTTATTAATTTGTATAAATGCAGAAATGCAAAATACAATCACCAAAGTTGAACAAAAACATATAAAAATTTTTCTGTTCGGCAAAAATTTATAAAGTGCAATTAACGCCATAATTGCTAAAGCAAAAAGTATATACAACATTTAAAATCCCTCAATCTGAAAATCGGTAATAGTTTTTGTGAAAACATCTGCAAGGATACAAATTAAACGGCTACATTATAGCACATTGTTTCGGTATTTCCGAATTTCTATTTTATTAGGTGCTGTTGATAATCTATTTTTGATTAATATTTTTTTATTTAGATTTACTTTTCTTTTTAAAAGAAAAAAGAGTAAAAAATGCAGAGATTGCAATAAATATTTTTACCAACATACACAAAAAAATAATCTCAACTAAAAAAATTCAGTATACATTAGGGGTAAAGTATTGACTAAAATATATACCAAAATTATAATACATTTTGTCATTAGTAGACAAAAATTTTAGAGAACGGCAGGTGTTGATAATGACAGAAATTAACAGCGGCGATACAGCTTGGGTACTCATCAGCGCGGCATTAGTATTCATAATGACGCCGGCAGTTGCATTATTTTACGGCGGAATGGTAAGAAGTAAAAACGTTTTGACGACGATAATGCAGTCAATGTTTGTTATGGGAATGATTTCAGTAGAATTTATTTTAATCGGTTATGCAATGGCTTTCGGAACAGATATAAACGGATTAATTGGCGACTTGTCAAAATTAGGTTTAACGGGAGTCGGCAATAATGTTTTGGAAGGCACGCAAATTCCGGAATTAGCTTTTATAGCGTTTCAATGTATGTTTGCGGCGTTGACGCCGGCACTTATAGCGGGCGCATTTGCCGAAAGAATGAGATTTAAAGGTTTTGCAATTTTAATGTTGTTATGGGCAATTTTTATCTATAATCCAATGGCGCATTGGGTATGGGGCGGAGGATTTTTGGCAGAGTTAGGCGCGTTAGATTTTGCAGGCGGCTTAGTCATTCATATTTTATCGGGCGTCAGCGGTTTAACAATTTGTATTTTGTTGGGCAAGCGGCGCGGTTATGGAAAATCTGCGATAGTTCCGCACAATATCCCAATGACGGTTATAGGCGCGGCGTTCCTGTGGATTGGTTGGTTCGGTTTTAATGCAGGTTCGGCACTTGGCGCAAATGAATTGGCAGCAAATGCTTTTCTTGTAACGCAAGTATCAGCGGCGGCGGGTATTTTAGGCTGGGTTTTGCTTGAATGGTCAAGAAGCGGCAAGCCGACAATTTTAGGCGCAGTTTCCGGCGGAATTGCGGGGCTTGTGGCTATAACTCCTGCGGCAGGTTATGTAACTGTTCTGCCTTCGTTGGCAATAGGTTTAATCGGCGGCGCGGTTTGCTACTGTTCAGTTGCAATTTTGAAAGAAAAATTTGGTTACGATGATTCACTTGATGCCTTTGGCGTTCATGGAGTCGGCGGAATTTGGGGCGCACTTGCAACAGGAATTTTTGCAACTACTGCGATAAATCCTGACGGCGCAAACGGTTTATTTTATGGCGAATCTGATTTATTTTTCGCTGAAATAATTTCAATCGGCGTGGCTGTAGCTTTTGCGGTTATCGGTTCTACAATTCTTTATAAAATCGTGAATAAATTTGTAGAATTGCGCGTTGATGAATCTGAAGAAATTACAGGGCTTGATTTAGTTGAACACGGCGAACGCAGTTACAATTTAGGATTATTCAGCGGTTCAAGTAATTTTCTCGGCAACAAAGAATTTGAAACTTTAAATGCATTTGATTTAAATCATCACAGTATTTAGGTAGTGGTGTAGTGGGATAGTGTTATAGTGTTATAGCTATCAAACTATCGCACTATCGCACTATCAAACTATCCAACTATCCCACTAATCGGAGGTGCATATTATGCAGGAGCGAAAAATTACAAAAATTGACATAGTAACTCGCCCCGAAAAATTGGACGAATTGAAAGACGCGCTGAACGAAATCGGCGTTATGGGTATGACGGTCAGTCAAGTTTACGGCTGTGGTACACAAGGCGGACATAAAGAAGTTTATCGCGGGCGAGAATATGAAATAAATCTTTTGCCGAAAATTAAAATTGAAACTGTAGTTTGTGAAATTCCTGTTGAAACGGTTATTGAAACTGCCGAAAGAGTTTTGCGAACAGGAAAATTCGGCGACGGTAAAATTTTTGTATATGAACTTTCAGACGCCGTGCGAATCCGTACAGGACATCGCGGCGCGGAAGCAATTATAGATATTCCGGGCGAAAAGCCGTAAAAGGAGAAAATTGAAATGAAAAATATGCTTTACACAATTAAGGCAAATACTCCGAAAGAAGAAGTTATCCGCTTGTTGAAGGAACACCCCGAAATTAAATTTGTTTCGCTTGTCGGTATTGATTTGGCGGGCAATGATACTGATGAAAAAATTCCAATGCGTCTTTTTATGAAAGATTTGGAAGATTTTTACGCAGGTACAGCGGTACAGACTGACGGCTCAAGCGTCGTTTTGCCCGGTATCGCCACTTTGAACAACGCAAAGGTCGATATGCCGGTTGATCCTTCGGTTAATTGGTTCGTCGATTACAACTACGAATATTTTGACGACGAAACTAATAAACCGGTCGGAACTTTGAGAATCCCAAGTTTTCTGATTCACGAAGGCAAGCGCGTTGATTCTCGCGCAGTTTTAACTGATACTTTGTCTTTTGTAAAGCGGGAACTTTTGGAACTCTTTCATAACAATCCCGAAATTGAAGGCTTGGAAGTCAACGGCAAAGATATTGTTGACATTAATTTTACCTCGGCAACAGAATTGGAATTTTGGGTAAAAACGCCGTTGGAAGAAGCGGCGATTGAAGAAATGAGCGCGTCGCAGGTTATGCAGGAACAATATTGGGAACGCACACACGGCGCGGTACGTTGCGCGCTTGAAAAATGCGTTGTCGAGTTGGATAAATACGATTTAAATGTTGAAATGGGACATAAAGAAGTCGGCGGCTTAAAGGCGCAAATTGACGAGTCGGGACATTTAACGCACGTTTGCGAACAGTTGGAAATTGACTGGAAATTTGCGGACGCGGTACAGGCGGCGGATAATGAAATGTTCG
>CAJOGS010000144.1 GCA_905234045.1 uncultured Selenomonadaceae bacterium
AAGTACTAAGATGCTGCGCTGTGTAGTGTGGTAGCGGTTAGCTGTTAGCTATTAGCTACAGGCTACAAGCTACTAGCTACTAGTGCGTGTTGAAAAACCGAACTAAAAAAATTTTGAACGTTGGAATTTCTCAACCTTTAGCAAATTGCTTTCTGTTAGGATTACCCGCGCCCCGGCCCGTCTCTGTTTTTGCCTGTGATTAAAATTTGTGTAAAAGGTATGGCGCGGCTGAATGGCTGACTTTTTACCGCGCCTAACGCGAAAAACCTTGCAAATGCGAGGAGTACGAGCATTTGCTGGCAGAGCGTCTTTCTTTTTGGTACTTGCAAAGGCGACGAATAGGAGGATTTGCTCTTTGACAAGACAATGAAAAAGTACGTTCAATTAAAAAAAAAATCTTGAATTATTCAACGCGCCCTAACTGACTGACAATCTAACAATCTAACAATCTAATAATCTAATAATCTAATAATCTGACAATCTAGCCATCTAACCATCTAACAATCTATTCTGAAAAATGTTTTCCGAGTTCAAAAGCCTTTTGATTCAACTCTAAAAATTTCGGCGGTACATTCGCCTTTAACGATTCTTGCCACGCACTTTCAGGAATATCAAAATAATGTGACAATCTTCCGAGCAAAACTATATTGACGGCTTTTTGACTTCCCGCCTGTCTTGCAAGTGATAAACAGTCCATAGCGTCAACCTTAAAGCCTTTCGACTTCATTTTTTCGACGAGGTTTTCAGGATATTCAGCCGCGCCGATAATTACCGGCATTGGATCAATCTGCTGTGTATTCGTGACAATTTGCCCGCCGTCTTTCAAACAATCCAGCCAACGCGCAGTCTCCAAAATTTCAAACGAAACTATAAAATCAGCCTGTCCTTTATCGACGACCGGCGAATAAACTTTATCGCCGAAACGCACATAGGTTATAACACTGCCGCCGCGTTGGCTCATTCCGTGAACTTCTGAAACTTTCACGTCGTAGCCTTGATTTAAAAGCAAATGCCCCAAAATTTTACTCGCCAAAAGTGAACCTTGTCCGCCAACGCCCACGATTATTATATTTTTAGTCTCCATTAAATTACTTCCTCCAGATTAATTTTTCATGTAAACATTTCGTTCAATTAATTTTTCATTGCAAGCAAGCGCAGTTGAAACGGCAATATCGCCTGTGGAATTTAAAGCGGCGCGCATCATTGAACAAATTGGATCAATTCCCAAAATTACCGCCGTAGCGTCCGCAGGTAATCCCAACGCCATTAGCGCCGCCCGGTACGCCCGGCGCACCGATTGACAACGCCACTACCGTTATAAAAACTGTAAATAATACGTCAGGCGTTAATTCTATTCCGTACATTCGCGCCAACATTATACTTGCGATTGACAAATACAAACAGCCGCCGTCCATGTTCACTGTTGCGCCGATTGGTATTGAAAACGATGACAACTTCGGCGCAATTCCCATTTTTTCGGTACAGAATTTCATTGTAAACGGCATTGTTGCATTGGAGCTTGACGTTGATAACGGTATTGGAATGAAACTGCCGATTTTCTTTATAAAAGGCATTGGCGAAATTTTCCCAAGTATAACCAATATTGACGCATAAACGCCGAACATTAATAAACTGCCGCCGAATTGCCCTATAATTAATTTTCCCAATAATAGAACTGAATCCATTCCAACCTGAATCATCAGCGACATCATTGCAAAAAATGCTATTACGGGGATAACTTTTACAATCAAGCGAATTGCATTTAAACAGAATGAATTCATCGCCTCTATAAAATCGTGTAAAATTTTTACTTTACTGCCGAGACTGTTAATGCAAATTCCAAAGAAAATTGCAACGAAAATTATTTGTAACATTTCGCCGTTTACAATGGGATTGATTAAATTTTTCGGAATCAAGCCGACAATCATTGAAATAATTGAAATTGATTGATTCTGAACGTCTTGAGCATTTTCTACAGTTCCGATTTGCGGCACTTCGCCACAAAAAAGCGCGTAACCGATTACAATACTAAGTGCAGAGGCGAAAAGCGTTGTAAGCATATAAATTCCCATAAGTTTTCCGCCGATTCTGCCGACTTCCGCCGCGTTTGTAATACTTGTTACGCCACTGATAACACTGAAAAAAATTACCGGCGCAATCATCATATTCAGCGCGTTCAAAAACATTTCACGAAGATTTTTAGCCAAAGTATCATCAAAAAATGAAATTAATTCCGGCGCGTTGATACTATTCAAAATAAAACCGAAAACTATTCCGGCGAACATTCCAAAAAGCGTATAATAAATTTGCTTGTTGCTTGCGTCGTGAAATTGAATCGTAACAATATTTTTAGCGGAATAGTGCGTGTAACTCATTTTGGAGCGGTAAGACTTCAAAATTACCGTGCGGAAATAATCATCATCTTCTTCGCTGTATTCGTTCAATTCAACGAGAGGATTATATTCCTTGCCGCCATATTCCAGCTGTAAACTCAATGCGCCGAGTTTTTGGCGCAGTAAAACTCTTATTTGCGAAACATTGGTATTTTCGGTTATTCGCATAAAAGTTTCTTCAAGCAACAAATCCGCCATCATGACTTCTTTTTTTGTCGCCTTAGTTTGTACCAGTTCATCATGAACTTTTTTAGTAACTTCAGAAAAAGTCTCGGTACTTAATAAAAACTCTTCTTTTGCCAATTAAAAATCCTCATTTCATTTCAGTTGAAATAAAAGCCTTTTTGGGACAAAGTTGACTGCAGACGTTGCAACCGACACATTGCGTAGCGTCAACAACGGCTTTACCGTCTTTTATTGAAATTGCGGGACAGCCGATTTTCATGCAGGATTTACAACCGATACATTTTTCGCTGTCAACTTTAAGCGGCGCATTATGTTTAACGTGTTTCAACAAGGCGCAAGGTCTGCGCGAAATAATTACAGACGGTTCAGGCGCGGCAAGTTCTTCTTTAATTGCGGTGTCACATTCTTTGAGATTGTAAGGATCAACAACGCGGACGCGGTTAATTCCCATTGCTTTTACAAGTGCCTCAAGATTAATTTTTCCTGCAGGATCGCCCTTGATATTGTAACCGGTTGTAGGGTTCTGCTGATGTCCCGTCATACCTGTAATTGAATTGTCCAAAATAATAACCGTCGAATTAGATTGATTGTAGGCGACGTTCGCCAGTCCCGTCATTCCCGAATGTACAAAAGTTGAATCGCCGATAACTGCGACGGTTTTACCTTCAGATTTTTCGCCGAGCATTTTATTAAAGCCGTGAGTTGCGCCGATACTTGCGCCCATGCAAAGAGTTAATTCAATGGTTGAAAGCGGCGGAACTGCGCCCAAAGTGTAACAGCCGATATCGCCCAAAACTGTACAATTTCTTTTTTTGAGCGAATAGAATAAACCGCGATGAGGACAGCCCGCGCACATTACAGGCGGACGATTTGGGATATTGTCTTCAATTTTTGTGCCTTCAGAAATTTCTTTGCCGAATGACTTTGCAATTAAATTTTGTGAAAATTCATCAATACGCGGCAAAATATTTTTACCTTCAACGGCAATTCCCAAACTCTTGACGAAATTTTCTATAACGTCGTCCAATTCTTCAACGACGTATAATTTTTTGACTTTTGCGGCGAAATTTTTAATCAGTTCAGGCGGCAACGGGTTTACCATTCCCAATTTTAAAACACTGACAGTATCGCCGAAAACTTCCTTGACGTACTGATAACTTGTCGAAGAGGTTATAATTCCGATTTCGCTTGAAAAAATTTCTTCGCGGTTGATGGGAGTTTTTTCAGCGTATTCAATCAAATTTTTTGTACGCGCTTCAACGACGGGGTGACGCTTTTTTGCGTTGCCGGGCATCATTACATATTTTGCAATATTTTTTTCGTAAGATTTTTCGGGAACTTGACGCTCGCCGATTTCAACGACTGATTGAGAATGTGCCACGCGGGTACACATTTTTATAATAACCGGCGTATCAAAAAGTTCTGAAATTTCGTAAGCAAGTTTAGTAAATTGTAAAGCCTCTGCAGAATCTGACGGCTCCAACATTGGAACTTTTGCAGCTATTGCGTAATGGCGGCTGTCCTGTTCATTTTGTGAAGAGTGCATACCCGCATCATCAGCAACAACTATAACCAAACCTGCATTTACGCCGGTATAAGACATTGTGAAAAGCGGATCTGCGGCGACGTTCAAGCCGACGTGTTTTTGTCCGCAAAAAGCGCGGCGACCTGCCAAACTTGCGCCAAATGCCGACTCCATTGCTACTTTTTCATTCGGTGCCCATTCGCAATAAATATCGTCGAATTTCGCCGCCTCTTCTGTAATTTCGGTTGAAGGTGTTCCGGGATAACTGGAAACAAAACATACGCCCGCCTCGTACAAGCCGCGTGCAAGTGCTTTATTTCCCAACATCAATTCTTTCATCAAAAAATCTCTCCTAAAATTTTTTTACCTTGCGATTATAGCACTGTTTGACAAGTGCCGCAATTTTTACTGACGTTTTACTAGGACGTTTTGAATAAAACTGTTTTCAAAATTTTTTCTAGGGCGTGTTGAAAAATAAATATAACTGAAAAATTGCAGATGAATAACGAACTAAAAAAAGCAGACTAAGCACGAAGAACTAAGATGCCGCGCAGGACGCGCGGAGAAAAAAGCGTCTTTCTTGCAAATGCGACGAGTACGAGCATTTGCTGTACTTGCAAATTCGACGAGTAGGAGGATTTGCTCTTTGACAAGACAAAGAAAAAGTACATTTAAAAAAAAAATTTTCAATAAAAGAGTTTTCCAACAGACCATAGCAGGTTAAAAAATTTTGTCAGTCGTCAAGAAAAATCTTGGCGGCTTTTTTTATTTGCCGAAATGTTATAAAATAGTATAGAAATTTTAACGAAGGGAATTTTTTAAATGGGATTTTTTGACAGATTAAAAGCCGGCTTGGCTAAAACAAGAGAAAAACTTGCAGATAAAATTGACGAAATTTTAAATACTTCCACGAAAATTGATGAAGAACTTTTGGAAGAATTGGAAGAAACGCTGATAATGTCAGACGTCGGCACGAAAACCACAGAAAAATTAATGGAAAATTTGCGTAAAGGTATTCGCAAATCAGAAATTACTTCGCCTAAAGACGTAAAAATATTTTTATCGAATCAGATTAGAGAATTTCTGATTGAAGAGGAAGGCACGGCAGTAAATTTGACGCCGCCGCACGTTATTTTAATGATTGGCGTTAATGGCGCGGGCAAAACTACGACGATTGGAAAATTGAGCGCGTACTATTCCGAACAAGGAAAAAAAGTAATGGTAGCCGCCGCCGATACATTTCGCGCAGGTGCGATTGATCAGTTGGAAGTTTGGGCGCAACGCACGGGCGCGGATATTATCAAGCACAGCGAAGGCTCCAATCCTTCATCGGTTGCACTTGATGCCGCGCGCTCCGCAGTTGCAAAAAATATCGACGTTTTAATAGTTGACACGGCGGGAAGATTGCAAAATAAATTTAACCTTATGGAAGAATTGAAAAAAATTAACCGAATTATCGGCAAAGGAATCAGCGGCGCGCCGCATGAAGTTTTGCTTGTCCTTGACGCAACGACGGGACAAAATGCACTTCGTCAAGCTGAATTATTTTCAAAGTCCGCTGATATTACGGGAATTGTTTTGACGAAGTTGGACGGCACGGCTAAAGGCGGCATGATTATCGGCATAAAAGAAGAGTTGAATATTCCCGTTAAATGGGTAGGTGTCGGCGAAGGCGTAGACGATTTACGCCCGTTTAACGCTAAAGAATTTGCTGACGCACTTTTCGGTTTGTAAGGAGATTTTTAATTTGCTGAAAAAATTTTTAATAATCTGCGCGATGCTGTTATTTTTTCAAAGTGCATAGGCAGGACACCTTGAAGAAATTTCAGAACGCGGCACAATCAGAATCGGTACAACCGGCGATTATCGCCCAATGTCTTATTTAAATTCAAACGGCGAATACGAAGGAATTGACGCCGAAATTTCAAAAATTATCGCTGATTCTTTGGGCGTCAAAATTGAATATGTTCCTACGACGTGGCCAACTTTGACTGCTGACACTTTGGCGGGAAAATTTGATATTGCACTTTGCGGGATTTCAAGAAATTACGCGCGTGCTAAAGTTTTGGCAATGTCTGACGGTTACGGCGTCGGGATTTTCGGCAAAACTATTCTCTGCAGAAAAAAAGACGCCAAAAAATTTAAATCGCTGGCTGACATTAACAAGCCGAATGTTAGAGTTATGATTAATCCCGGCGGCACGAATGAAAAATTTGCTCACGCCAATTTGAAAAATGCGCGGCTGATTGTTTTCAATGAAAATGCTGAAATACCGAATCAAATTGCGGCGGGCAATGCTGACATTATGATAACTGAAACTGTCGAGGCGTTGACTTACATTAA
>CAJOGS010000145.1 GCA_905234045.1 uncultured Selenomonadaceae bacterium
ATGGCGGCTTGCCAAGTACTCATACTGCAATAATTTCATCAGCAGTTTTTTTCTACGGTTTCAGCGAAGGTTTTTACAATCCGACTTTTACGATCGGTTTAACTGTAATGCTACTTTTCATAATGGACGCGCACAATTTGAGAATCAAAGTAGGACAACATGCCGAAGTTTTGAACAAGTTGCAAAGTGAAATAAAACTGCGCGAAAGAATGGGGCATACTTGGTTGGAAATTTCTTGCGGCTTAATTTTGGGAATGATTTTGGGATATATTTTTGCTAATTTTTTGTAGGAGATTTTTATAATGGAAATTTTTAATTCACCGGCAATGAAAAACGCAATTAATAAAATTTTGCTGATTTTTGTTTTCTATATTGTTGCCGCCGCGTCTTTTGAAGGTTTTTACTCAAGTTATGCTTTTATGGATATACTTGACGAAAGAAGAACGATTGACAGGATGTACGACGAAACGGCTTTCAGACCTTTTGTCTATCGCCAATTTATGTTGCAATTTTCAAGAGAAATAAAAAATTTAATGCCGGAAGAAATGCAAAAAAATTTAATTGATAAACTTACGCCTGAGGATTTTGAAAGATCTTACACAGAAATTGAAATTCATTATGGTTTGGCGAAAATTGGAGAAAGTTTTTTCCTTGAGTACCACATTTTGTATTTTATGTGCTTCGGATTTATTTTTCTAAGTATGTTCCTTTGGCGGAAAATTGCTACAGACCTTACAGGCAGTGAGCTTGTCGGAACTCTAACCGCGTGTTGTTTCGCCTTAATTTTTCCACTTTTTGAAGTGCGCGGCGTCTTTTACGATTGCGCCGAATTATTTTTTTGCGCGTTGCTTGCAATTTTTGCGTACAAGGGAAATTGGCTCGGATTAATTCTTGTTGCGCCAATAGCCGCTTACAACAAAGAGGCAACTTTATTTTTTGTGCTGACATTATACCCGTTACTTTCAGCAACTTTGCCGAAGAAAAAAGCCGCGCTTGTAACAATAATTTCGGCGTTTCTGTGCGGACTGGTTTATTTGTATGTCTCGGCAAAATACGCCGGAAATTTAGGCGGCACGGTAGAATATCATTTTTGGGATCATGTTGAATGGTCTTCGCATTTGAAAGGCTGGATTGACGTTCGTTTCGTTTACGGTGTGTATTGGTTCAGCGGCTTTGCAATTTTTAATATTTTGCTTATAGCATTGGTATTTAAAAGAGCGTGGAAAAAATTGCCGCAAATGTGGCAAACGCACATAAAATTTTTATTGATAATAAATGTGCCGCTGTATATATTTTTGTGCGCACAAGATGAAATCAGAAACTTCAGTTTGCTGTATGTCGGATTTATTGCAATGCTGTCAATTCTTATTAAAGAAGCGGTAAATAAAAATTTGGAAACTTAATCGTAAAAATTTACAAAGGAGTCTTTTATGATACATTTTTTTTATTCACCGGCAATGAAAAATGCAATGAATAAAATTCTGCTGATTTTTATTTTTTATGTCGTTGCCGCTGCGTCATTCAACGGCTTATTTGTAGTTAATGCTTTTATGGACAGCCACGACCCCCGCCGATCCTTTCAGGCAATGTATGATGATACAGCTTATAAACCTTTTATTTATCGTCAACTTATGATGGAAACTGCGAAAAAAATTCGTGAAATTTTGCCGGAAGAAACTCAAACAATTTTGACGCAAGAATTTAAAAATATTGACTTAATCAAAAGACAATATGCACGCGCAAAAATTGAAGAAAGATTCGTCATTGAATACCACATTCTTTATTTTATGTGTTTTGGTTGCATATTTTTGAGTATGTTTTTATGGCGGCAAATCGGAATTGAAATTACAGGCAGTAAATATGTCGGAACTATAACCGCGTGTGCATTTGCAATAATTTTTCCAATGTTTGAATGGCTTTGGGTTTATTATGACTGCGGAGAAATATTATTTTGTTCGGCGGCGGTACTTTTGGCAATCAGAGGAAATTGGCTTGTAATAATTTTAATTTCACCGATCGCCGCTTATAATAAGGAATCATTTTTATTTTTCGTGCTGACACTTTACCCGTTTTTAATTTTGAAAATGGAAAAGAAAAAAGCCGCCGCCACAGTAATATTTTCGGCGATTTTGTGCGGTGTAGTTTATTTGTACACTTCCTCAATATATGCAAGCAATATCGGCGGAAATACAGAGTGGCATTTCTATGAACATTTAAACGATTTTTTCATTTTGGATTCTTGGAAACTTCCATACCCGTTTTATGGTGTTTGGTGGTATGTTGGATTTTTTATTCCAAATACTTTTATGTTGGCGTGGCTTGCAAAATGCACATGGAAAAAATTACCTGAACATTGGAAAAATCATATCAAATTTGCGTTAATTTTCAATGTTCCGCTTTTTGTGCTTTTCTGTCAGCCAAATGAAATTAGAAACTTCAGTTTGTTGTATGTCGGATTTATTGCAATGCTGTCGATTTTTATTAAAGAGGAGATTAATATTGAGCAAAAAAAATAAAAACAAAAATTTTATAACGGGACTGACTGAATATTTTTTTGACGGACTTATAGTCATTGTACCGCCCGCAATTACAATTTTTGTAGTAATGTGGCTATGGGATTTGACTGAAAGCAACATCGGCAAAGTTATTAACGAATATCTTGGAGTAAATTTGCCGGGCATCGGACTTGCCGCAATTTTATTTTCAATTTTATTGGTAGGATTTTTCACGGCAAACAATTTGGCAAAAAAAATTATCGCACTGGGCGAAATTTTGGTTGATAAAATTCCCGTCGTCAAATTTATCTACAGTTCGGTTAAACAGTTCTCACAAGCCGTTTTAACGTCAAATTCGGCGTTCCAACACGTTGTACTGGTACCATACCACCAAAGTTGGTCATTGGGCTTTTTAATGACAAATGTACCGCATCCCGTGCGCGAAAAATTGGGCGTCGATTATGTCTGCGTATTCGTCCCGTGGAGTTTAAATATGACATCGGGAACAAATTTATTTGTGCGGCGGCAAGATATAATTTTTGTCAATATGAAATCTGAAGACGCCTTGCAATTTATGTTGACAGCAGGTACAATTTCAAAGAAAAAATAATTGGAGGCTTGCATTTTGATTATAACGATTATATCGGCAATGTTTGTATTTGGCTTGTTGGTATTGGTTCATGAATTTGGGCACTTTATGACAGCTAAATTAACGGGTATGCGCGTTGACGAATTCGCCATTGGATTTGGTCCAAAAATTTTCAGTCAAAAATACGGTGAAACGAAATATTCACTGCGTGCAATACCGCTTGGCGGTTTTAATGATATTGTGGGAATGGATCCGGCTGACAATCCTGCAGGGGAGCGCGGTTTTTGTGAAAAGCCTGTACTTTCCAGAATGATTGTTATTCTTGCCGGTTCAACGATGAATTTTATTTTGCCGATAATTTTATTTTTCGGAATTTATTCAACAGTCGGAGTCGGCAAAGTTTCAACTGCACCGGTGATTGGCGGCTTAATGGAAGGAATGTCGGCAGAATCCGCAGGGCTTAAAGTCGGCGATAAAATTTTGAGCATTGACGGCAAGCCGATTACAACATGGCAAGAAATTTTGGCAACAACAAAAACACTTGAGCCTGACAAAAATGTTGTAATTGTTTATGAAAGAAATTCGCAAGTTGAAGAAACAATAATGATGCCGAAATTTGACGAAAAATATAAACGCCTGATGTTCGGTATTCAAAGTCAAATAGAATATGAACAAAAAACATTGCACGAGGCTTTTATAGCGTCGGTAGACCACACGAAAGAAATTTTTTTAATGATGGTAAGCGCGTTGGCAGATTTAGTCAGAGCTCCTTCAGATGCCGAACTTTCCGGGCCTATAGGCATTGCCCAAATGGCGGGACAAGCCGCTGAAACGGGTTTAATTCCACTTTTGAACTTCGCCGCGCTGTTGAGTTTGAATTTGGGAATAATAAATTTATTGCCTGTCCCTGCGTTGGACGGCGGGCATTTTGTAGGATTGGTAATTGAAGCAGTACGCGGAAAACCACTTGGCGCACGCGCTTTAATGTACACTCAACGCGCAGGAATTGCATTTTTGTTACTGCTGACAATTTACGCCACTACAAATGATTTAATTCGCGTTGTAGTGAAATAAAAAAATTTTTATATTAATTTTAGGTCAAATCTTGCTTTTTGAATAAGTTTAAGAAATAAAATTAGGTCATAAAAAAAATAAAAAACTATGCAACGCAGGATAGAATAAGAAACGGCGGTCACGGATGACCGTCGCCGCAACTAAAGAGCACGCTTGCTACGCAACCGCGCATGATTCAAGGATTGAATCTCTGGCGGAAAAAAGCTCTTTTCTTTTGTTACTTTTCTTTGGAGCAGCAAAGAAAAGTAAATTTAATAAAATAAAAAATATTTTACAAACAATCCATATTCAATTTATTTGGCGATAAAAAATAATTTTTCAACACGCCTTAGATTGAAGATTTTTATTAAAATCAGCAAAAATTTAATTGGGTAAATTTTAGGAGTAGCTTATGTTTGAGAGAAAATTAACAAGACAAATTCAAGTCGGCAAGGTAAAAATTGGCGGCAACGCTCCAATTAGTGTGCAGTCAATGACAAATACCAAAACTGCTGACACAAAATCAACCGTCGAACAAATTTTGAAATTGCAAGATGCAGGTTGTGACATTGTGCGCGTTGCCGTTCCCGATATGGACGCGGCGCAGAATCTGCACAATATTATTTCAGCCGTCGAAGTTCCGATTGTTGCGGATATTCATTTTGATTATAAACTTGCGCTTGAATCAATCGCGCAGGGCGTGGCGGCTTTAAGATTGAATCCCGGCAATATTGGCGGCGCGGCACACGTGCGGGAAGTCGTGGCGGCGGCGAAAGATAAAAATATTCCAATCAGAATTGGAGTTAATGCCGGTTCACTCAGCCGAAAACTTTTGCAGAAATACGGCGGCGCAACTGCAGAAGCGTTAGTTGAATCTGCAATGGAACACGTTAAAATTTTGGAAGATAAAAACTTTTTCGACATAAAAATTTCGTTGAAGGCGCACGATGTACCGATGACTTTGGCGGCGTATCGTTTAATCAGCAAGCAAGTTGATTATCCTTTGCATTTGGGTGTAACAGAAGCAGGAGAAGGTGAAG
>CAJOGS010000146.1 GCA_905234045.1 uncultured Selenomonadaceae bacterium
ATTTTGAAAATCTCGGCACTGCTTAGAGGTAGTGCTTTTATTATGTTATGTTGAAAGGCGGGATTTACTCTGTTTGAAGATTTATCACAAAACATACAAGAAGCCTTTCGTAAATTGCGCGGACACGGCAAACTCACCGAAAAAGACGTTGATAAAGCGTTAAAAGATGTTCGTATGGCGTTACTTTCGGCGGACGTAAACTATAAAATAGTTCGTCAATTTGAAAAGAACGTTAAAGCACGTGCGATTGATACCGAAATTTTAAGTAAATTGACGCCGGCACAATCCGTTATTAAAATCGTTGATGAAGAATTAACGGCTTTAATGGGCGGTAAAGCGGCAAAAATTAATATTTCTTCCAAGCCGCCGACGATTATTTTAATGGTCGGCTTGCAAGGTAGCGGTAAAACTACTTCAGCAGGTAAATTGGCTCTTGCAATGCGGAAACAGGGAAAACGCCCTGCACTCGTTGCCGCTGATATTTATCGCCCTGCAGCTATCAAACAGTTGCAGGTTGTCGGCGAACAAGTCGAAGTTCCGGTCTTTACTGAAGATATTCAAGACGCTGTGCAAATTGCCAAAGATTCTTTGGAATTTGCAAATTCTCACGCCCGTGACGTTTTAATTATTGATACGGCGGGGCGTCTTCAGATTGACGAAAAATTAATGCAGGAACTTAAGGACATTAAAGCCGCAGTAAATCCACATGAAATTTTGCTTGTCGTCGATTCAATGATCGGACAAGAAGCGGTAAATGTTGCCGAAACTTTCCATAACGCCCTTGAAGTTGACGGCGTAATTTTAACAAAACTAGACGGCGACGCACGCGGCGGCGCGGCTCTTTCAATTAAAGCCGCTACAGGTTGCCCTGTAAAATTCGTCGGTATGGGCGAAAAACTTGAACCTTTGGAAGTTTTTCACCCCGACAGAATGGCAAGCCGAATTTTGGGAATGGGCGATGTTCTTTCACTGATTGAAAAAGCACAGTCAACCATTGACGCAAAAACTGCCGAAAAAATGGTCAAGAAAATCAAGTCAGATGAATTTACGCTTGCAGATTTTCTCGAACAACTTCAGCAGGTTAAAAAACTCGGCTCACTCAATGATTTACTCGGTATGATTCCGGGTATGGGCGGAATTAAGAAAAAACTCGTTGGCGTTGATTTAGATTTGGACGGCAAAGAAGTTAAGCACATGGAAGCGATTATACTTTCAATGACGCCGAAAGAAAGACTTAATGTCAATATGATTGACGCAAAACGCCGCAAAAGAATTGCTATGGGCAGCGGCACAAGCGTTTCAGAAGTCAATAAACTTTTAAAGCAGTTTGACGAAATGCGCAAAATGATGCGAAGTCTCGGTCTTAAAGCTAACCAACAACAAAGCACGTCATCAAAAAAATCTAAGTCTAAAAAAGGTAAAAATAAAAAATCTTCCGCAACTAAGCCGAAAATTCCAAATTTCGCCGGACTTTTGGGCGGAATCGGTAAATTTCCGTTCATGAAGAAATAAAATTTTTAGCGACAAAAAAGGAAAAATTCAAATCGTTCTGCCTCAAATTGAGCGGACTCAGCAAATTTCCTTTTATGAAATAAATTTCTGCGATATATATTTTTGAAAGGTGGTGAAATTGTGGTAAAAATAAGACTTAATCGAATGGGCGCAAAAAGACAGCCTTTCTACCGCATAGTTGTGGCAGACAGCCGTTCCCCGCGTGACGGGCGTTTCATTGAAATCGTCGGCAACTACGATCCTACCAAAAATCCGGCAATCGTCAATATCGACGAGGAAAAAGTTATCAGCTGGATAAAAAACGGCGCACAGCCGACAGATACAGTCCGCTCCCTCCTGAGCAAGCAAGGCATTATGAAAAAAATTCACGAAGAAAGAAAAGCTAATAAAACAGCTTAGTTCAATTAATCGAGGTACTAAATTATGCAAGAACTTGTAAAGGTGTTGGCAAAAGCACTCGTCGAAAATCCCGACTCTGTTACAGTTGAAGAAGTCGAAGAAGAAGACGGGCGCACAGTTTTAAAATTGCACGTAGCCCAAGAAGATATGGGACGCGTTATAGGAAAACAAGGCAGAATTGCTAAGGCAATTCGCACAATCGTTAAATCTGCCGCTACTCGTGAAAACAAAAAAGTGACAGTTGACATTGATTAAAATTTCGGAGCGGTGAGTTTTAAACTCGCCGCTTTTTTGTTTGGAGGAACCCAATGACAAATTTAAAAAATCTTATTGTCTTTAATAATTTGAAAAACGATGAAATTTTTTCCAATACGTCAGATAAGATTAAAACCGCCGCCAAACTTATTGAAAAAGCCGAAAATTTGGGATTGAGCGGCAATCTTTTTCGCAGTTATTTAATTTATCTTATGGCGCACGAGCCAAATTTAATTTCTGAAACTTTGGAAGTAACCGGCGGAAAAATCGGCGAAAGTCTTTATAATGCTTTTCAGCACGATATAGAAATTTTGGCGGAAATTCTAAACGTCTCCGACATTAAAGAAAATTTCAGCGGCTCTGAAGATTCGATTGACGCCGCAGTTAAACATGATTTAAAACTTTTGGGCGTAGATTTAAATTTTGAAATTCTTGAAAATTATCAGCCGACAATTCCAAATAAAATTGAATTTATTGTGGAGCTTGAAAATAAACTTTCAAATTTGAACGATATTGCCCAAATTTCCGCTTGTTTCATCGAACACTATAAAAAGTACGGCTACGGCGATATAGCCGCTTATCGGGCGTTTAAATGGAATCCTGAGGGTAATAAATTGGTCGGTATAAAAAACTTTGAAAAAATTCGGCTTGATGATTTAATCGGCTATGCAAACCAAAAGGAAATGCTGACAAAAAATACAATCGCCTTTATTGAAGGCAAGCCCGCAAATAATGTTTTGCTTGTCGGAGCACGCGGCACGGGAAAATCTTCCGGCGTTAAGGCATTGGTAAACGAATATTACAAACGCGGCTTGAGACTTGTACAAATTACAAAGCCGCAATTAAAAAATCTGCCTGAAATTATGGAGACATTGCGAAAATTTGCAAGCAAGCGATTTATAATTTTCCTCGACGATTTATCATTTGAAGAAAATGAACCCGAATACAAATATTTGAAATCTGCAATGGAAGGCGGCGTTGAAAGTCGCCCCGAAAATGTTTTGATTTACGCCACGTCTAACCGCCGCCATTTGATACACGAAACGTGGCGGGATCGCACTGACGCGGCAGAAGATTTATATCGTGATGACAGCTTGAATGAAACAATTTCACTGTCTGACAGATTCGGCTTGATAATTCATTACTACGCGCCGACGCAATCAGAATATCTTGAAATTATTCGCCATATGTTGCAAAAGAAAAATATTGCGCTTGATGATGAAACATTGCGAATTGAAGGACTGCGCTGGGAAATGTCACATTCCGGCAGGAACGGGCGCACGGCTCAACAATTTGTAAATTATTATTTGGGTTCAAAGTGCTGAAAATTTAAAAAAATTGAATAAGAAATCGACTGTAACGTTAAATGTTGCAGTCGATTTTTTTATTTCAGAAAATTTTTACTTTCCCAAAAAATGAGGGGTGATATAATATTCAAAATATTTTGAAGGAGTTGTTTTTATGTCAACGGTACTTAACAATACTATTTTAACGACAGAAAACACTTTTAATGCTACTGCAATTTCTGAATAAAAAAATGTTTGCCAAATTGGCGAAAATATAATCCTTTCAATAGACGGCAAAGACAAAGTAACCATTGAAGGTATTGCAGGACAAACATTCAAGTTTGAAAACGAATACACCAACGGCGAAATTAACATGACTATTGCTGACAAAGAATTGAACGTCAAAGAAGACGGATATTATTTGGCGGCGGGCAATGACGCAACAGTTAAACTTGCCGAATACAGCGGTAACAGCAAGGCGGCAAATCTTGCCGACGGACACTTCGACACTAACAAAGACGCGCTTACTTTCTACGGCGACATAAAAGAACTTGACGCCGAAGGTTACGTTGAAGATATTGCACTTTACGGCAACAACAAAGACAATGTTATAAAAGCCGGCAGCGGCAATGATACACTTTGGGGCGGCAACGGCGGCAATGATACATTGATTGGCGGCGAAGGCGAAGATACATTTATTTACAAACAAGGCAACGGCAATGATGAAGTTCAAAACGCAGGAAACGGCGACTGCATAAAACTTGACGGCATTGATGTAAGTTGGTGTACAAAAGTTTGCAATGAATTATTTGTCGGCAATGACGTAAAATTTGAATTTGCGGACGGCGGTTCATTCCTCGTCAAGAATGGTCAAGCTGAAGGCATAACCTACGAAGTTGAAGGAAAACAATATTCAGTTGTTAAAACTGCTTCCGGCAGTGAATGGAAAGTAAAATAATTGCACTTGACATATAAAAATTTGAGTAAATGCTCGTATTGCTTACATTTGCAAGCTCGTTAGAAATGACGGGCTTTTTTTGTTGGTTAAGGACGTTTTTTAAAAATTTCTATTTTAAGATTTTTTTATTTAGTGTCTGTTGGAAAATTAATTTAGTGCAACCTTTGCAAATTTTTTCAACTTTCTTTTTTTACTTTGCTAGTGCGTGTTGAATAATTAATTGAAATTGCTGATTCACGAATTATTTTTTGTTCGATGAAAACGAAAAAACAGCACCGCAAAACGTCTTTTCTTTTTGGTACTTGCAAATTCGACGAATTTTGACAAGACAAAGAAAAAGTACGTTAAAAATATAAAAACTTTCAAGAAAAAATAAAATTTTACTGATGAATTTTAGTTACTTAAATGTTTGAAATGTACGTTCTTTTTTCCGAAGCAAAAGTAGTTGGATAGTGGTGTAGCAGGTAGCGGTTAGCTATCAGCTATTGGCTATCGAACTACCACACTACAAATCGTCCGCACTTTGCGGATTTTTTTTAAATTGTGGCTTTTGGAATTTTTCAACACGCCCTAGCAAAGAAAAGTATATTTAAAATAAAAAAATTAAAAAACAGATTTATTCAACACGCCATAGAAAAAAATTAGGGACTGTTGGTAAAGTCAAAAATAGTGCAAATAAAAAAAGTAGCAAGTTGGAATTTCTCAACCTTTAGCAAATTGCTTTTATTAGGTA
>CAJOGS010000147.1 GCA_905234045.1 uncultured Selenomonadaceae bacterium
GCAAATGCTCGTACTCCTCGCATTTGCAAGAAAGACGCTTTTTGCGGCGTTAATTCGCTTCACGCTCATTCGCACGCCGCCTGCGCCGCACGTCCTGTGAGGCATCTTAGTACTTCGTGCTTAGTCTGCAAATTTAGTTTGTCAATCATCTGCAGTTCAAATATTGATTCAAAATGCCCTAGTGAGTTTTAGTAAACTTTTTTTTGCCAAAATTTTTTTAATATTGAAATTTACTTTTCTTTGCTCGTTACCTCGTCGCCTTTGCAAGTAACAAAAAAAAGGCGTCCAAACCGCCAGAGATTCAATCCTGCGTGGCTTGCAAACGTTGCAATATTTTTGAATTTACCAACAGACACTAGTTTATTTTTTAAATTTACTTTTCTTTATAAAAGAAAGGTAACAAAAGAAATTTTTCTGTTCTCAGTCTGATTTTTTTAGTTTAATCGGCAGAAAAATAAAACGGCGTTCAAATTTTCCAATAAAAAAACCGTCGGATTGATTTCCGACGTTTTTTTTATGAAACAGAATTCATAGACAGTTCAATAAATTTATTTGCAAGACGCGCTTTTTGCAAAACTTCATCAGTAATTTCTTCGCCCGACTCAATAATCACCGTGCCATTATCGGCGGTAATGGTTTTTGAAACTTTTCTGCCGACAAGCGTTACAGTCTTGCCGCCTTTGCGCGGTTCAGTTTTTGAGGCGATAGTTGCATTTTTTTGCTGATTTTCCATAGCGCGTTTTAATGCCGCTTTCAACGCTTCTGCCTGTTGAATACCTTTTGCAGGTTCAGGCGGCGGCGCAGGTTCAGGTTCCGGCACAGGTTCAGGTTCCGGCGCAAAATCTGACATATCAGGCATTTCAACATTATTTTCATCAAAATCATCAACCGGCGGAATTTCTTCAGAAAGTTTAATTTCTTCGACAGGTTTAATTTCTTCGACAGGTTTAATTTCTTCAGCAGGTTTAATTTCTTCGACAGGTTTAATTTCTTCGACAGGTTTAATTTCTTCAGCAGGTTTAATTTCTTCGACAGTTTTTTTAATTTCTTCAGCAGGTTTAATTTCTTCGACAGGTTTTTTAATTTCTTCAGCAGGTTTAATTTCTTCAGCAGGTTTAATTTCTTCAGCAGGTTTAATTTCTTCGACAGGTTTTACAATTTCTTCAGCAGGTTTAATTTCTTCGACAGGTTTAATTTCTTCGACAGGTTTTACAATTTCTTCAGCAGGTTTAATTTCTTCGACGGGTTTTACAACAGGCGGCGTAGCAATTCTTTTCACGCCGTCCATATCAATAACCGTGACTTGTCTGCTGAAAATTGAAATTTTATCGGCGGAAACTTCGCTTATCGTGCCGTCATTTGCACGAATTTCGCACTTTACAATTTTGCAATCATCGCCGACAAAAATATCTGAAATTTTGCCGAGAATTTTTCCTGTTTTTGTAATCGCCTTTGTGTCAAGAATTTTAATATTCTCAACAAGCATTGGTTCATATTCGCCAATTTGTCCCAGTGTCAAAATATTATTGCTGTGCAAAATGGTAATGGCGTCTTCGCCAATGGCGATAATCGAGGAATAGGGGATCAATTTAACGCCTCTGTACCATTCTTCGTCTTCAATCGTAATCGCCGCAACTAAGGCGTTTTTGGCGTCAATTACCAAAGTTTTGCTCATTCCGAGTTCGCGCCCTTCAGTAATGCTGATAATCGGCAAGCCCAGAATTTCCGCACTTTTTCTCATTTCTTAACCTCCAAATATGAATTTATCGCCGTAACAACTGCTGCCGCCACGAAAATTAGTGCAAATAAATTTATAAAATATTCACGTCCTGCCGCAGTGGAAAATTCCGCCGCCACAAAAGCAACTGCAAATGACAATGCCGCGCAAATTGCAAGCGATATGTACGAAATTTTCGCGTCGAAATATTTTGCCGCTTCGTGTACCAAAATTATCGCTACAATCATAATGCTCGGCACTATCATTAAAAATATCAAAATGCATACCACCCAAATTTTAAACTAAAATCACTTTCGACGCACTGAAAAAAAATCCTGCCGCTTTGTACATTCTACGCAAATCTGATATAATGACGGCGTTTAAATTTGAAATTTGGAGGGCTTAAATATGGGAAGAATAGCCGTTGAAATCGTTCCGCACAAGGACGAAGAAATTTTAAGAGACATTGAAACTTTGAAAAAATATCCGAAAGTTGACTGCGTGAATATTCCCGACATAATGCGCTGTGAAATTCGTTCGTGGGACGCGGCAAAAATTGTGCAACCGCAAATTCCCACAATTCCGCACGTTCGTGCAATGGACATTGATTTATCTAAGCCGTTGCCATTCAAGGAGACTTTTGAAAAATTTAATATCGGTGAAGTTTTGGTAATTGCGGGCGATCCGCCGCAAGATTTTAGCCGCACTGTTTACCCTACCGAGTCAATCGACGTTATACGCAAATTCAAAGAAGAATTGCCGAACGTCAAAGTTTACGCGGGAATGGATCAATATCGCGGTTCAATTCGTGACGAACTTTACAAAGTCGAAAGAAAAATGCAAGCCGGCGCAGTCGGTTTATTTACTCAGCCATTTTTTGATATGAGATTTTTGGAAATGTACGCTGACCTTTTGGAAGGTATCGACGTTTATTGGGGCGTTTCGCCGGTTTTAAGTGCGCGTTCAAAAGGTTACTGGGAACGCAAAGACAAGGCGGTTTTCCCGAAAGATTTTGAACCGACTATGAAATGGAATGTAGAATTTTCGCACAAGGTTATTGATTTTATTTCCAACACTGAAGGAGGCTTGTATTTTATGCCGATAACGATTGACATTGCAGAATTTTTGCCGCAAATTTTCACGGAGGATTAAAATGAAATTACTGAAAATTTTGCCGCTGATAGTTTTAATGTTAGTTTTGTTCCCTGCGCGAAGTTTTGCAGATATGCCGAAAATTGAGGCGGGCGAACAATATTTTGACGTTTTCAAAGGCTATTTCGTTTTAAAAGATAAAGTCCGCGTTGAAATTAACAATCACGGACATTCAGCGATAATTACCGCCGATGAAGCCAAAGTTAATGTACCTTCGCAAAAATGCTGGGCTGAAGGCAACGTCAATTTAGTTCACAATAACGAAACTTTCAGCTGCAACACTGCCTATTTGCAATGGAAAACGAAAACCGCCGAAGTTGTCGGCAACGTCAAATTTAACAGCAAAAAAGTTATGTCTGTAACTGCCGAAAAAGCAATTTTCAACTGGGGCGATAAAATTGTTGATTTTTATGACAACGTTAAAGTTAAAGGCGAAAAAAATCTGCAACTTGAAGACGGCTTAAAAATCAAGAAAAAAACTTATTCGCACGTTCGTTACAACGTCATTGAAAATAAAATTCTGATGCTTGAAGAAAAATCTGATACACCAGATATTGAAATCCCCGATCCCGATAACGATAAAAGCGAGGAAAATTAAATGGAAAATTACATAGGCGCGCAGGGCGTCCTTGACAAGAAGAAAAAATATATAATGCCGTGCTTGGGACATTTTTATTTTAATCCGCCGGAATTTGTGCGCGGGCAAATGCAATATCTTTTTGACAGCGAAGGCAAAAAATATTTGGATATGTATGCCGGCGTTTCGGTTATAAATTGCGGACATTGCAACCCCGCCATTACCGAAAAAATGATTGCGCAGATTCAAAAATTGCAACACGTCTGCAATATTTATCTTACCGAAAATTTTGTAAATCTTGCCGAACGTTTGGCGCAAGTTACGCCCGGCAATTTGCAAAAAAGTTTTTTCTGTTCTACAGGTACAGAGGCGAATGAAGGCGCGCTTTTGTTGGCGTCGATTTATACGCACAGTTCAGAATTTATTGCACTTCAAAACGGTTTGCACGGGCGCACTAAATTAACTATGAGTTTAACGGGAATAGGAATGTGGCGAACTGATCCCAATCCTGTCGGCGGGATTCATTTTGCGCCCAATCCTTATTGTTACCGTTGCCCGCTCGGCAAAAAATATCCCGAATGTGATTTGGAATGTGCCAACAGGCTTGAAACGGTTATACAAACTTCGACAAGCGGCAAGCCCGCCGCGTTAATCGCTGAACCTATTCAAGGCAACGCGGGAATTGTTGTACCGCCAAAAGATTATTTCAAGCGCGTCAAGGAAATTCTGAAAAAGTACAACGCGCTTTTGATTGCTGATGAAGTTCAAACAGGATTTGCACGAACCGGCAAAATGTTTGCGATTGAAAATTTTGAAGTTGAACCTGATATTATGAGCGTGGCAAAAGCGTTGGGCAACGGGCAACCAATCAGCGCGTTTATTTCGACTGCTGAAATTGCTGACACTTATACACGTCCCGGCGCGTCAACTTTGGGCGGTAATCCCGTTTCAACGACGGCGGGGCTTGCAGTGCTTGATTATATTGCTGAAAATAATTTAATGGAAAATGCAAAACAGCGCGGCGAACAACTTAAACGCGGGCTTGAAAATCTGCAAAAAAAATATCAGATAATCGGCGACGTGCGCGGAATCGGATTAATGATTGGCGCGGAATTTGTTCACGCCGATAAATCGCCCGCGCCGAAAGAACTTGATGAAGTTTTGGAGACTTTGAAGGATAACGGCTTCATAATCGGCAAAGGCGGCGTCGGAAGAAATGTTATGGCGTTCCAGCCGCCGCTTGTCATTACAAAAGAAAATGTTGACGACGTTTTAAATGCGTTGGATTTGGTTTTAAGTCAGAAAAATTTTTCTTGTTAGAATGTGCTGACGAATTAATTTTTTGAACGTAATTTTTATTTGTTAGGTGCTGTTGAATAAATCTGTTTTTAAATTTTCTGATTGAACGAACTTTTTCTTTGTCTTGTCAAAGAAAGTTGTTTTGTAGTATTTACTACCACACTACCACACTACCTAACTATCGCACTATCAAACTACCACACTACATTTTTCGCTATTATCCAACAAATTTATTTCAAGTAGTTTCAGAAAATAGAACGCTCAATTAATTTTTCAACATTTTCAACTTAAGTAAAAAAATAACCGCCGTAGAAATGCGGCGGCTTTTTAATTTGTCAGAAAGAATATTTTTCCTTAATTTGTTGCTTGACGGTTTCATTTGCCAAAAAATCTCTTGAAATTCTGTCAATCGTACCGCTCGGCGCAACGTCAATAATTCTGTTTGCAACGTTCCCCAAAAATGCGCGGTCTTCTTCAGAAAAAATTATCGTGCCTTTGAAATCTATTAAAGCGCGTTCAAATTCTTCAATAGCCGGTAAATCAAGGCAAGCTGTCGGCGCGTCCAACAGTAAACAATTTGCGTCGATATTTTGGATTTTTTCCAATTCAACTTTTGCCGTCGCACTTGAATAAACTCTCGGCATATACGCCACTTTAACGCCGTCAAAAAATTTTATTGTACCGCGTTCAACTATTCCGCCTGTTAATGGATTTTGCCACGCCGTGATTAAACTTTTTAAAAGTTTGGAGCGTCCCAAATTATTTTTGCCGACAAGTGCGACTTTTTGTCCTTGCCGAATCCTGAAACCGACGTGTTGAAATAAAGTTTCACCTGCGCGAATTTTAACCAAACTTTTAACTTCCACAATCGGCGAATTTTCAGGGAGCGGCGTACAATCCAAATTAATTTTCTCCGCTTGAATTTTGCCGAGTCTGATAGTTTTCGGGCAAGTGCGCTTGATGAAATATCTGTCGTTGCTGACAATTACGGCGGTAAGATTTTGATGTTCCAACAGAAAATTTATCAGCCATTCAATGCCTTCTGCGTCAAGATTTTTTGTCGGTTCATCAAGGAGCAAAATAATTTCTGAATCGTTCAAATTGCGTAATGTGCGTTTCAATTTGTCAAGCGCGGACATTTCAGCCATTCGCAATTCTGAAAAATCCGCCGAAATATTTCCCGTGACGGTTAAACATTCGCCTTTAATTTTTACTTCGCCCGCAGTTTGCATTAGTCTTCCCGCCAAAATGTCAAGCAGTGATGATTTTCCGGAACCTTCGCCGCCTGTTATTCCCAATTTTTCGCCGCGCCGTACTGTTATATTTAAATTGGAAAAAATTTCTTTCTGCGCCAGTTCCAAGCCTAAATTTTTTATCTCAATCATATAACGACCTTCTTTAAATTTACTGCTTGTCAATTCTGCAATGTTTAAAAATTTTCCTGCAAATAAAAAAATCCCGCTTGCGCAGGAACAGAGTTAAATTTATTGGAATTTGTCAACTTTCATTGAATAGCCTAAAATCTCGCCAACATCTGTAATTTTTCCGTAAGCCGTTACAGTTTGTCCTTTGTAGGTGTTCAAAATAAAATCTTTTTGCTCTTTATTGCGGCTTTTAACGTCGCAACGAACGCCGATTATTGAATATTCGTCCGGCATAAGTGCAATATAATCGCCGTCGCTGTCAATAACTTCAACTCGTCCCGTAACTGCCAAATATTGGTCTTTGTACTTTTGCTGTGCCGACGCCGCGTTATTTTGTAAATCTTCCATCATTGTATAAACGTCCACATATTGATATTGCCGCTCTTCTTGAACCGGTTGAGCTTCTTGAACTTGTTGAGTTTTTGGAGTCTCAAAATTTTTTGGAATTGAATCATTATTGTTGCCGTCTTTACCAAATACTGCTCCGAATATTCCGACTGCCAAACAAAAATACAAAAAATACTTTAACGCTTTCTTAATAAATTTCATAAAAATCCTCCTTGCTACTATAAACTTTATGTAATAATACCCCCCCCGATTTGATTTTGTCAAGTATTTTTCAATTAAATATAATCAATCTTATAATATTAAGAATTTTTTACAGGAGGTTATTTAATGTTTGGCAAGTTAGGGTGTGTTGAAAAATTCAAAAATCCACAATTTTTTTTAAAATCCGCAAAGTGCGGCGGTGTAGTGGTTAGTAGTTAGTGGTTAGTTTGATAGTTTTTACTACCGCACTATCCAACTATCCAACTATCCAACTACTTTGACGCAACAAAGAAAAAGTACATTTAAAAATAAAAAACTTTCAGCAAATAAAATTCATCAGTAAAATTTGATTTTTTTCAACACGCACTAGGAAAAATTTACAGTGAAACAGCATCAATAAAATTAATTATATCCAGTCTGATAGTCGGAATAATTATTTCATTATTTGTGCCGTTTATTATACCGTTCGTGGCAGTTTGCGGAAAAATATTTGTAAATGCACTGAAAGCCGTTGCGCCGAGCGGCACGATTGACAGAATTTCAAATTACGAAGATTTTTTGGCAAATGAAACCGTCAAGCAACAAATTAAGGAAAAATATTCTTTCTGACAAATTAAAAAGCCGCCGCATTTCTACGGCGGTTATTAAAATCAAAATTTGTTTAAAAAAATTAAACAAGTGCTTGTTGGTAAAATCTTATTTGTTGAAGATTTTATTTAAACAGAAAAAAATCTCTACAACTTTAAGAATTTTGAATTATTCAACAGCAAATAATTACTCTTTAAATTTTGGAGACATTTCATAAATAATTTTCATAACTTCTTTGCAAAGTTTATCGGGATCGTGTCTGCCCGCGTTAGTTTCGCTGATTAAATCTGCCTTAATTAAACCGCAACCGAGCGCGTTAATTTTATCTTCGTCAACTTCAACAGGTATAACGCCGTTTTTTTCGCAAAAATCTTTTGGCACGGGCGCAGAATTTACCAAAACATAATCAATCGTGCCGTGTCCGGTATGGTCAAGAATCGCCTTTGTATGTGCGGACGCAGAATATTTATCAGTTTCGCCGGGCTGTGTTACAACGTTGCAGATATAAATTTTTATCGCCTTAGAATTTTTTAAAGCCTTTGCAACGCCTTCAACCAAAAGATTTGGCATTATTGAAGTATAAAGACTTCCGGGACCTAAAATAATTGCGTCGGCAGTTTCAATAGCCTCAAGTGCGGCGGGAACTGCTTGAACTTTTTTGGGGTGAAGTTGTACCCGTCGGATTTTTTTATGTGCTTCAGGAATTTGTGATTCACCTTCAACAACCGTGCCGTCCGTCATAATCGCATCAAGTCTGACATATTCTTTACTGGCAGGAATTACGCGCCCTTTAACCGCCAAAACTTTTGAAGATTCTTTCAGTGCGGTTTCCATATCGCCCGTAACTTCGTTCATTGCCGCAATAAATAAATTGCCGAAACTGTGACCGGCTAAAGTGGAAGTACCTTTGAAACGGTACTGAAATAATTTTTCCATAAGCGGTTCGGTATCTGCCAACGCCACTAAACAATTTCGCAAATCCCCGGGCGGAATTATTCCCAATTCTTCGCGCAGACGTCCGCTGCTGCCGCCGTCATCTGCAACCGTTACAACTGCCGAGACATTGCTTGTTGAAGATTTTATTCCGCGCAGTAAAACCGATAAACCATGCCCGCCGCCAATTACAGTAACGACGGGACCTTTGCTCAATTTTCGCTCTTGAAAAATCATATCCACAATTCGCCCCGTGCGGTCGGGAATTAAAACTGCGATTATCGAACGAATGATTGAGCGCGTTGAATACATCATCAGTACCGCGCCAATTATGATTATAAAAACGCCTATAACGATTGTAAGACCGTATTGGTAACTGCCGACATTCGTATAGACAAGTTGAAAAATTGCCTCTTCTGCGCGTCCCAAGTATTCGTAGTTGAACGCCAACGCCGCACCGAAACTAATCATTAAAACGCCTATTGCAAAAAGTAACAGCCAGCGTTTCATTTTCATTCCCGGGTACAGCCATTTTATAAGATTAAACATTTTTCGCCTCAAACTTCCCACACGTCATTTTTCATTAAATCACGGTGTTCAAGATTTACAGTGTAGCCGTTGCTTGAGATTAAATCAAAAAGATGTTTTGCTGTAAAAACACTGCGATGCATGCCGCCGGTACAACCTACCGCAATAACAAGTTGGCTTTTACCTTCCTTGACGTATTGCGGAACTAAAAACTCAATGAAATTATCAAGTCGTTTCAAAAATTCCTGCGTTACAGGTTTTTCTGCAATGTATTCTGCAACTGCCGCAACAGTGCCGCTTTTATGGCGCAGATTTTCAATATAAAACGGATTCGGCAAAAATCGCACGTCCAAAACTATATCGGCGTCCATCGGCATACCGTATTTAAAGCCGAAAGACAAAACAGAAATATTCATGCTGCTACTTTCAGTTTTGCCGAAAAGCAATTTAATTTTGTCGCGCAGTTCAGCCTTCGACAAATTTGAAGTGTCAATTAAATAAGTAGCTTTGCCGCGTACAGTTTCAAGGCGGGCGCGTTCCTTTGCCACGCCGTCAGAAATTCTTGCTGAAGGTGCCATTGGATGGCGGCGACGCGTTTCCTTGTAACGTCTGATAATTGCGTCGTCTGAAGCGTCCATAAAAACCATTTCATAATCCAGATTTTTTTTGTCCATATCTTCAAGAATTTGAACAAGGTTATCAAAAAATTCCCTGCTGCGCGTATCGACGACAAAAACAACTTTGTTGACGTGACTGGAGGCGTGGGAACATAATTCAACAAATTTTGGAATAAAAACCGGCGGCAGATTATCAACGCAAAAATAGCCCAAATCTTCCAAACATCTGCAAGCCAGAGTTTTGCCGCTCCCGCTCATTCCGGTTACAATTATTATTCTCGGTTTTTCAAAATTTTCTTCGCCAATTTCTAACGTGTCAATTTTTGTTTCCAATTCTATCACCTCTTGAATAATTTTAAGCGGCTGTAACTTTTTGTCAATACTGTTGCCTTGCCTTCATGGTAAAAATTTTTTGTACAACGGCATAAAAAAAGCAGTCCCGCTGTCGAGACTGCATTTTTTTTAGAATTTATTTTTGCCAATAACTTCCCATTTTTGCCGAATCTATAATGTTGTCAACCATTCTTTCAAAACCGTTGCCGGCGGTTGAATCTTCGGTAATTATCGTTAAATAATTGCCGACACTGTTATAGCTGACGACTAAGCCGTCAATACTTGTGGCGTTTGAAGTTTGAGTTTGTAAAGGTGTCCTAAAAAAGTCCATGACGTTTTGCGAATTATGTTGTTTTTGAGTTGCGGCTTGAGTCAACGCCTCAACTTCAACCAACATATCTGATAATTTAAAATTTGCCTTCGCCGTAATCATCGCCGCGCAAATTTTTGAACTGTCGGCAGAATTTTTAAATAAACTTATAAAACCGTGTTTGCCTGAATAAAAATGAATTGTTCCGGAATTAGGCTCTTCAATGTTGCGCGGGTCGTCTGTAATTATTTTCAAATCGTCATAATTTTTGCCCTTACTTTTTGCCAATTCGTCAATTCCATTGTTATAGACTGAAACAAATTCATCTTGAGTAATTTGCAAATCTTCGCCATAAAGTCTTGCACTAGAGGTAATTGGAGTTGTCTCAGTAACTTTTTCCTTTTTAGTTTTTGGTGGTTTTGGAGAATCATCTGAACAACCGGCAAAAAATACTGTGACACATAAGATCATTAGCAAATTAAAAAACTTTTTCAGCATTTTCTTACGCCTCCAATTCATTTATTTTTGTAATACAATTTCATTGTAACCTTTAGAATTTATCTTTGTCAATGTTTTTAAATTAAATAAGCCCCTTCAAATTTGTTATTTCGATTTAGATTTTGAGGTTGCAGAAGTTTTAGCCGCCGTCGATTTAGTTTTAGCGGTTGCAGAAGTTTTAGCCGCCGCCGATTTAGTTTTTGCGATTGCAGAAATTTTAGCCGCCGTAGATTTAGTTTTTAAGGTTGCAGAAGTTTTAGTCGCCGCCGATTTATTTTT
>CAJOGS010000148.1 GCA_905234045.1 uncultured Selenomonadaceae bacterium
AGAAGGTGTTTTCACAAACGTTTTAGCAAGGTATGACAATGAGAAATCTTAATGAAGTTTTCTGAAACGATTGTTTTAATTTCAAAATCTTTAGCGAGACGGCGAGAATTGTTAAGCCACGCAAATGTTCTTTCTACTACCCAACGTTTTGGTATTACTGTAAATCCTTGCGGCACTATTTTTTCTGAAATATCGGTATCTAAGCCCAAGATTCTTTTTAGCTGGATAACAAATGTTTTGCGATAGCCTTTATCTCCACAATATTTTTGTATTGTTGGATAACGAAGATACGCAGAAACAGCAGGAAATATTCCCGCTTTAGTGTCGTGAAGATTAGCACGATGAACCTTGACCGCCAGAAGATTTCCTAAAACATCGGTTACAATATGTCGTTTTCTGCCTTTGTTTTTTTTCCACCGTCAAAGCCGATCTGCTCACTTGCATAAACTGTTTTTACAGATTGGGATTTCTACCTGCTTTTTTCCTTGTCACCTCGACTAAATGTTGCAAAATTTTATCCCAAAGTCCACTTTCAATAGCACGCCGAAAAAAACTGTAGACAGTTTGCCAAGCAGGGAAATCGTGCGGCAGTTGTCTCCATTTACAACCACTGTCCACTACATACAACACTGCATTTAGTAATTCGCGTTTGCTATACTTGTATTCTCTCATACCCGCAAATAACGGTTCAATTTGAGACCATTGAGAGTCCGTTAAGTCAGTTGGATAACCTTTTCGTTTTAAATAATCTTGTTTCATAGTTTTAGTCTACCATTTTTCCTCTGTGAAAACAACCTCTAAGGAAAAAATGTGCAGGAAATAATAAAATGTGATAATATTACTCTGGCGACAATAAATACCAAAATTTTTTTCGTGAGTTTTCATTCGCATTTTACATCTGCTAAAAATGTCTTAAAGTTTTTGGTAATTTTAATCGTCGGAGTAATATAAAAATCGAAAAAATTTGTTTTTTATTTTTTTGATTTGAGTGACAAAAATGTAAAAAGTTGAAATTATAGAAAAGGAAAAGAAAAAATGGCAAGAAAGAAAAGCCCAAAAGAAATAAGAGCGCAAATAGTAGAAGTGGGAGAAGGCGAACACTTCTTAGGCTTTTTAACAGATGAAGAAGATAGAATATATGTAGCAGGGAATTTCAGCACGCAAAAAGATGCGTGGTGGGCGTGTCTGATGGCAACACAGGCGATGAGAGGAGGAAAAATGTCAATAACGGTAGATGAATTTTGTAGAAAGGTAGAAGAAAACTTAGAAGCAAGAGCAGAAGAAAATTTTGACAATGTTATTAATTTTGACGATTTAGTAAAAAGTAAAAAAACTTGAAAATAAAAAAATGATTTATTTCTCGAAAAAATTTTAAAAATTTTTTCGAGATGTTCACTTATGCATTTTACTGACGTAAAATGCGAAAAAAGCAAATAAGACGCCATTTGAAAGGTAAAAATGGTAAAAAAATTGCCAATCGCTAACGCTCATTGAACTGCGGTTGGCTGAAAAAAAAAGGAGTGAATGAAAAATGGCGATGTACCACTTTAGGCTAAAATCGGACAAAAAGCCGGACGGGACGAGAATATCAGGAGTAGAACACGTGGACTATATAAGACGAGAAGGCAATTATGCGGAGGAAAAGGAATGGGGAGAAAAAAATAAATTTGCTGGGGATTTGATAACATCGGCGGAAGTAAAAAATGCGTGTAAAGATTTAAAAACGCTACTGTACAAAACAGACAATTTTGGAGGAATCAGAAATACAGAGGAAGGAATCGAATTGACGGAAAAAGCATCAATGACAACAATAGCGGTAGCGTTAATGTTGGCGGATAAAACGATGAATCATAAGCCGTTGATAATTTCCGGCTCAAACGAATTTTTGAGAAAAGTAGTAGACACGGCAATATTTGATAACTTGCCAATAAAGTTTGCGGACAAAAGAATGCAAAATGAAGTAGAAAGACAAAGGGAAATAAATGACGTTGAAAGACGAGAATTTATAGCTGGAGGAGGAAAAATTTTAACAGAAAGCCCAAATATACAGCCAGTTGATGAAAATGTAAAACCACGAAAATTGATAGAAGTGGTGAAAGAAGGAATAAACGTACCGACGCTTTCACAGCTAAAAAAGATAAATTTTGCAAGCGAAGAAAATGAAACGATGCTGTCAGATGAAGAAATTTTAAAATTGAATGAACTGGCAAAAAAAAGTAATGAGAAAGTGAGATGGGATTTTTCGGAAAAATTTAAAAACCTCGCAAAAGAAACAGCACAAGAAATAATGAAAAATATAGAAGAGAAATTAGAAAACGTATATGCGGAATCGCACGTTGAATATATCAATAGGGAAAAAGCATATGAGAGAAAAGGGGGCTGTATTTTCCATTCCCACCATTTACCAAAATGGGCGAAAGAAGACCCGAAAAAATTTTTTAAAATGGCGGATAAATACGAGGGAGTAGGAAATCGCCGATATGTAGAAATTGAATTTGCCTTGCCAAATGAATTAAAAACGGTAGAAGAATATAGGGAAATAATAGACGCATTCATAGAAAAACATTTAAAAAGTCATTATTACACTTATGCGATACACGAAAAAATCGGAATGATGTCAGAAGAGCAAAGACACCCGCACGTGCATATAATGTTTAGTGAGAGACTGATAGACGAAGTGGAAAAAATCAAGGAAAGACCGGCAAAGAATTATTTTAAATATCCAGCACGAAAGAAAAGAGACGGATCAGAACCTTCATTTGAAGAAAAATATAAACGCGGATCGGCTAGAGACAGGAAATGGTGCAGTCGTGAATATGTGTGCAAAATGAGAGAGGATTTAGCGCGAATAGAAAATGAAGTGCTAGCGAAAAACGGCTTTTCAATCAGAGTAGACCACAGAACATTAAAAGCGCAAAAAGAAGAGGCAGAGCAAAAAGGGGACAGTTCATTAGCTCGACTTTTTAACCGAATGCCCGAACAATACGTTGGAATAATTGCCTGTAAGGAAAACGCAGACCCGAAAGTAGAACGTTTGAAAAAATTTAGAGAATTAAGAAATCAACATTTCGATTTAGTGTTCAAAAATGACGCAGTAGAAAAAGAAATAGAAGAATTGGAGACAAAAGACGCAGTGCAAAAAGTGCTGATGAAAGCGAGAGAATACATAACATCAGAAGAATATCTTTCGCAAAAATTCGATACGCCGAAATTGAATTATCTGAAGGAAAAAGTTGAAAGAGAAATAAAAGCAGTAAACGACTGGAAAAGGCAAATAATTACAAAGCACGAGGCAGAAGAAAAAGCGAAATTTGAATATATGACGCCGAAAGAACGCGAAATTTGGAATCAGTATTTTGAAATGAAGGCACAGAAAAAGAATATGGAAGAATTTCTGGAAAAATGTACCGCGCCCGAAACATTATCAGAAGAAGCCGCCGTTGGATATGAAGAAGTCAGGCGGGGAGCAAAAAATAAAATGTTTTTGCTTCTTTCCTCCGCCGCTCTCCTCAAAAAATCAATTTGGGAAATCCAGCAAAAATTGGAAACGCCGGACTGTAAGAAAAATATTCAGCTGGTAACACATCAGATTTTGCAAAAAAATAAAATAGTGCTGGAAATGTTAAAAAGCGAAAGTGAAGAATTGGATAGAGCAGTAGACGAACTGAAAGACGCAATTTTTTATCAATCAGTTTCAGACAAAGATTATTACAAAACGCGGGAGATCTATGATATTTTGTGCCATCAATATTTTGTGTTGAAAAAAGAGCACGAAAAAAATTTAGAATTGAAGTACACCTACAAACGCAAGGTAATATCGCCGTTAAGAGCATTGGAAATGGCGAAAAATATATTTGCCAAAGGGGAATGGAAAAATTTACGCGCATCGCTCCGAAAATTACAGAAGGACAGCGAAAAATTAGCCAAAAAACTTGCAGATTACAATGAACGCGAAAATATTTTCAAGAATACAAAAAGCACCCCAGAAAATCAGGCGGAGTTGTGGCAAGAAAAATATTCTTTGACGCGGGAAAGAATGCTGATAGGAATCAAAAGAAAAAAACTTGACGCTTTAAAAATTTCTCTCGACGATAAGAAAAAGGAATTAGAGGAACTTTGCAGTAAACCTGAATCAGTGCGCCAAATTCAAATAATTGCTACCGGCATTCTTCGCAAAAATCGTAAATTTGTAGAAAAGTTTGAAGAACAGAATAAAAAAGTACAGGGAATTGCCGAAAATATCCAACGTACAAAAGCGCAAATTGACATCGTGGAATTACAGCTGAAATCTGAACGCCGCACTACTTACTATCAAGTTTTAGCTCCGAAATACAGCGATAAAACAGCCGCAGTGTTAATAGCAGATGCAATGTTGAGAGAGCCACACGCCGCCCAACTTGTCGCTCGTTCCACCGGCAAAAATTTAGAAATGGAAAAAACGTGGGAATTGATGAGCGAAATTGAAAAAGACGAACTCCTTCATCAGAAAGTTTTCCGTGACTTGTAACATTTTTTTTTTGCATTGTAATTTTGTAAAAATTATGCTATAAAATATAAAGAAATAAAATTTATGTAATGTGTATATTTTTGGAGTGATTCTGTGACAGAAATTTACAAAGTCAAATTAATCCTGTTCAAGATAAAAATGTTGATTGGCGAAGGAAAATGTAGTTTTGAGGAACGAGAAAAGAATATGAAGACATTGGCGGAACTTGGATTATTGCCGGAAGATGTTTTTCAAATTTTAACTGAACTGACGCCGCAAAATTATTACAGAGGACCTTCAACAGACTACGATACAAATGAAATTGAAACTATTTGGGAGTTTGGAATCACTTTGGAAGGACGCGAAATTTATATCAAACTAAAATTAACGTCTGACTATGTAAAAGATATTTCATTCCATTTTGCAGAGAAGGAACTGAAATTTCCATTAAAAAGTTAGGAGGAGTTGTTATGGCAGTAAATAAATGCGCGCATCAAAACTGCATTATCATAGAAAAAGAAGAAACACTTGAAGTCAAAGGCGATCCAATTACCATTAATTCCAGAGTCAAAAAATGCGCTAATTGCGGCAAAGAAATTTTAGATGTAGTTTTGGATACGGAAAATTTGAAAAGTGCTTACCGTATTTACAAGACTAAGCATAATTTAATGCAATCAGAAGAAATTTTAGCGTTGAGAAAAAAATATAATTTAACGCAAAATATGTTGGCACTGCTGATTGGTTGCACTCAAGCGACAATAGCACGATATGAAGGAGGAAGTATTCAAAGTGAAACGCATAACACGGCTTTAGTACTACTAAAAAATCCCGAGAATATCAAAAAACTTTTTGAAGAAAAATCCGCAGAATTCAATACCAACGAGCGCAAAATATTGGAGCAAATTTATAGCGGAAATAGCAATGTTACAGCTAAGTCAATGGATTTGCTTGAGAATTTATACGGCTATTCGGCAAATGTTTACAGCGGCTTTAAAAAATTCGATGTAGAAAAATTTATGGCAGCAGTATTATTTTTCTCACTGAATCAATCGGGATTGTACAAAACAAAACTGATGAAATTATTATGGTACGCGGATATGTTTTTCTTCAAAGAAAATACGGTTTCAATAACGGGAATGAAGTACATTCATCAGCAATACGGACCGGTGCCGGATAAATATTCAATGTGTTTAAGCGTAATGGAGACACTGGGAATTATTGAATTGCAAGAGCAAGAATTTGGCGAAGTCGTTTTACCTAAAGGCGACAAAAATTTAATGGATAAGTTATCGAAGTCAGAAATTGAAATTTTGAAAATGGTTAATGAAAAATTTTTCTACATTGTCGCACAAAGAAAGGGGCTACAAGGAAACTTCTTTGTTAGATCCAATTTCATATGAATATGCCTTTTCTTTGAATTGAAGAGGGATTTTGCTATGGCTAAAAAGTTTGATGAAAATTCGCGTGTAAAAATCCCCGCTATACTGCATCTGACGCGCTTAAATTATCAGTACGTTTCTTACAGAGAATCTGAATCGCTGATTGACACCGAAACAAATATTTACAAGAAAAGTTTTCAAGCCGCTGTAAATAAAATCAACCGCAAAAATTTTACTGATTCTGAAGTTGAAATGATAATCCGAGATTTGAAGAATTTTTTGCAAGCTGAAGATTTGGGCAGAAAATTTTTTGAAAAACTTCAACACGGAATTACTTTTAATGAAGGAAATGTTCGGCTTATCGATTTTGAAAACAACGATAGCAATATTTGGGAAGTTATGACCGAAGTACCATATAAAAGCGGCAATTATAGTTTTCGTCCCGACATTACAATTTTTTTAAATGGACTCCCGCTTGCTTTTATCGAAGTCAAAATTCCAGACAACAAAGACGGCATACAAGCCGAATATAACCGAATGAATGAAAGATTTTCCAACGAAGACTACCAAAAATTTATCAATATTACCCAGCTGATGATTTTCTCAAATAATAGCGAATACGATGACAGCGAATTTGTCCCGCTCGAAGGAGCTTTCTATGCAACCAGTGCCTACACCACTAAGCCGAATAAAAATAAAGTCAAAGACGAAGATAACGAAGATGAAAAAACTGTAAAATTATTTTTTAATCGTTTTCGTGAAGAAGATAATGACATTTTCAGTAGGATTTCGCCTATAAACGAATCTACAGAAATTGAAATTTTACGTGATACAAACTATCTCTTAATTAAGGCAACGTCCGAATATGAAACAAAAAAAAATCCTCTCTCGCCGACCAACAGAATTTTAACCTCTTTGCTATCGGCGGATCGCTTTCTTTTCATCCTAAAATATGCGCTGGCTTACGTTACGGAAGAAAATAAGAACGGTATAATCAAAATTCAAAAACATATTATGCGCTATCAGCAAATGTTCGCAACGTTCAAAATAGGTGAAACGCTCGACAATGGAATTAAACGCGGCGTTATTTGGCACACTCAAGGGAGCGGTAAAACTGCGCTTGCCTTCCACAATGTAAAATTTTTGACTGACTACTACGGCAAGAAAAATACCACGACTCAATTTTATTTTATCGTGGATCGGCTGGAACTTTTAACCCAAGCCGCAAAAGAATTTAGAAAACGCGGGCTGGAAGTCAATAAAGTTTCTAACAAAGAAGAATTTGTAAAAGTTATTCAAAGTGTCGGAAACTTCGGAAACACAGGCAAACTTTCAATTAACGTTGTCAACATTCAAAAATTTTCCGATGAATCAATTACCAAAAAATCTGATTTTAATATTAACGTTCAAAGAATTTATTTCATTGACGAGGCGCACAGAGATTATAAATTTGACGGCTCATTTTTAGCGCGGTTGATGAACTCTGACAGAAACGCCGTTATGATTGCTTTAACCGGCACTCCTCTTATCGGCGAATTTAAAACGCGGGATATTTTCGGCGACTATATTCATTGTTACTATTACGATAAATCTATTGACGACAAATACACTTTGCCACTGATCCGCGAAGAAGTTAAAAGCGAATACAAATTAAAACTTCAAACTGCTTTAAAAAATCTGCAAGTAAAAATTCCAAAAGGTTCTCTCGATTCTGATAAAATTTACTCACACAAAAATTTTGTCTTGCCGTTGGTGGATTACATTGAAACGGATTTTGAACAAAGCCGCCTTATTTTAAATGATGAAAGTATTGGCGCAATGATTGTCTGTAAATCCTCTGACCAAGCGCGGGAAGTTGCCGCCGAATTACAAAAACGCGGCAAATTCAAAACTGAATTAATACTCTACGATGTTGAAGATTTAGAGGACAAACGCGATGATTTCAAAAATGGCAAAACTGATATTCTTGTTGTTTACCAAATGTTGCTTACCGGCTTTGACGCCCCACGCCTTAAAAAACTTTATCTCGGTCGCAAAATTAGGGAACATAATCTGTTACAGGCTTTAACCCGCGTTAATCGTCCTTACAATGATATTCGTTATGGCTATGTTGTAGATTTTGCAGATATTCAAGCCGAATTTGATAAAACCAACCAAGCATATATTCAGGAATTGAAACTGGAACTCGGCGAAGACTTCGACACCTACCAAAAAATTTTTAAAACTTCTGCGGAAATTGAATCTGATTTAATTTTCGTCAAAGATCAACTTTCAAAATTTACTACTGACAACGCTGAAATTTTTAGAATGGAAATTCAAAATGAAGATAAAAAAACTTTAATTGCATTGCGCCAAGCTATTGAACTTTATAGGGAATGTTATAACCTTGCTGAAAATTACGGCTACTCTGACTTGAATTTTGACATCAAAAAAATTTCTTCCCTTTATAAAGTCGTAAACAACAGAATAAATATGCTCAATAGTAAAGAACAACTTGCCGGCGGCGATACTTCAGCATTGCTCAACCTTGCTCTTGATAACGTCGAATTTTCCTTCAAAAAAATTTCTGAAAAAGAATTGTCCCTTGCCGATTCTCTCGTAAATCTGATTAAATCTATTCAAGGAGCATTTGGCGGCAACAACGATAACAGCGATCCTAAATACGTTTCTTTGCTTGAGGAATTCCGCAGAATTTTAAAAAAGAACAATATCGAAGAATTAACCGCCGATGAAATGAAAATTGTTAAAATGGAACTTAAAAATATCCAGTCTGACATTCAAAACCTCAATTTCCAAAATGACAACCTAACCGCTCAATATTTCGGCGACAAAAAATTTATGCGAATTCATAAGCGCGTTAAACTTATCCTAAATTCTTTATCGCAGGAAAAACTTTTCCAACTTTTAAGCCTACTGAAAAAAATTATTGACGATAAAATTTCAACAAATTATGCATCTTTGGACAACGAATCATATTTTGAGCGCGGACTTTGGGCTGAATTGAAAAAATTGCTTGATAAACCTACTCCCGCACTTATTAAAGAAATTGCTGCCATTATCGCTCAAGAATATTTTGACGAAAGGAAGAAATTTAATGAATGACATTCAATCACAGATTTACTCAATGATTGACAATCTCAAAGCTATTTGCACAAATTACGGACTCGGTAACTCTGGCAACGAATACAAAATTATCACCGAAACTTTTTTGTATAAATTCCTCAACGATAAATTTTTCTACGAACTCAAAAAAACTGACGACTTCAAGGCGAAAACTACCTTCGATATTGAAAAAATGCTTGCTGATATGTCGGAAGATGAATTTGAAATGGCAACAAGTATGTCACTTCCAGAAAATACCGCAATTCTTAAACCGCCTCAATTTATCTCAACTCTTTATAATCTGCAAAATAAAGAAGATGAAATCCATTTTCACCAAAAATTTGACGCGGCACTTACTGACATTTCAGCTACCAATGAAAAAATTTTTAGCGTTAAAGTCGGTGAAGGTACTGCCGTTAAACTTTTTGAACCGCTTTCAAATTACGTTGTTCAAACTGAAAGACGCGACGATTTTTGCCGCGCCATTATTTCTAAAATTGCTAATTTAAACTTTGAAGAAATTTTCGATCAGAAATTTGACTTCTTCGCTGATATTTTTGAATATCTCATCAAAGACTATAACAAAGACTTCGGCAAGTACGCCGAATATTACACGCCCCATTCTATCGCTGAAATTATCGCTAAAATTTTAGTGCCTGCGCCTGTTAAAAATGTAACAATCTATGACCCCGCCGCCGGTTCAGGTACTTTGATTCTTTCTCTTGCTCACGAAATCGGCGAAAATAACTGCACTCTTTACACTCAGGATATTTCCCAGAAATCTAATGAAATTTTGCGCCTTAACTTGATTTTAAATAACCTCGTCCACTCTCTGCCGAATGTTATTCAAGATGACACGCTTTTAAATCCACGCCATTTAAACACCTCCAAAACTTCTATCGCAACTTTTAACTACGTTGTCAGTAATCCACCTTTCAATATGGATTTTAGCGAAACTCAAAAAACTTTGGCGGGCGATAATCACCGCTCAAGATTTTTCGCAGGTGTTCCAAATATTCCAAACAAGAAAAAAGACAGTATGGCAATTTACCTGCTCTTTTTTCAGCACATTATAAAATCTATGAACTCACTTTCTGACATCGACGAGAAGGCGCCTAGAATCGATTTTAAGGCGTCTGTCACCACTTCTAAGGGTAAAAGTATAGGAAAGCCCTCAAAAGCCGCTGTAGTCGTTCCTACGGGCTTTTTGACGGCTGCCAGTGGTATTGCTTTTAAAATTCGTAAATACATCATTGAAAATAAACTTTTGCGCGGCGTTATTTCTATGCCCTCAAATATTTTTGCCAACACCGGCACTAATGTTTCTGTTGTTTTTCTTGACGCTTGCAGCAACGATAAAGCCTTGCTTATGGACGCCTCCACGCTCGGCACTAGGGGCTGTTGGTAAATTAAAAGTGAATAACCGAAGCGGCAAGTAACACAAAATTCAAAAAGCAA
>CAJOGS010000149.1 GCA_905234045.1 uncultured Selenomonadaceae bacterium
TTGGTGCGATTCAAAAATTAGTGTCGGAATTCCTGCGCCTCCTTGCAAAATGAATCCATTGGGCGGCGTTTTGCGAAAAAAAGGGCTGACTATGTGGGATAAAACTAATTTGCGCTATTATTGTCCGCAGGAAGATTTAATTTTACCTTCAGATATTGAAACATCCAAAAATAAATTATTTAAAGGCGCAACCAAATTGGCGGTTCTCTGCGGCAATGATTATTACTACATTTCCAATGATTGGTTTAGCACAGATAAACCGCGCCCCACCAAAGATAGTTTCTACTCTTGGATTGCACTTGTCACTGGGAATGCTTGCGAAAAATATTGGAAACAACGTAATGAAGATAAAATTTTAGTTTCCGTGTCTGATTTAAATTTTATTTTTAATTCTTTAAAAAATCTTGATGAAAAAATTGACAGTTTGGCGAATCAGGTTGCTTCTTAGTCAAGCAAAATTAATTTTAATAATTTTTAGTTGAAAAAAAGACTCCGACAATTTATGTCGAGAGTTTTTTGTTATAAGTTTTATAGTTGACGCTACTAATTGAGTTTTTAACAACAGAGATTTTCTTTAAAATAAAGGTGAAAATTTAGGAGGGGAAAAAATGGCAAATTACGTTACAATGCCAATTATTGTCAGCAATAAATATTCTAATTATTTTCAAAAATTTCATTTGTTATGCGACTTCTGTCGCGAACAAAGTAATGAACGTGTTGTAAACGACATTAAATTAACACTTGCTAAAGGTGCAGACCATTCACCCGTTGAAAGATTTCTTGACAAATCACAGTCTAAGGCGTTTCTTGACAAAGTGTGTGGCGGTGATTGTGGAAAGGTCATTGCTCAATATCAAAGATTCCAAGACGATTTCAGCCAATCGCTTAGCAGTCTTATTTTGCAACCGACGGCAACCAATGAATTTTTAGTTATAACTTACGACGCCATACGTAATCTGAATGCAAATTACAATACTGTTTCTTGTAAGTATGAAAGTGCTAAATCTAATGCCGTTTTTTTTGATTTGTTGAAAATTGCCGCACAAGGAAGCAATATATCAAGTTTGGGCGGAACGAGTTTTTCAGATGAAGATCGCAAGATTTTAAAAATAATTCTGGATTCTCCGACAATCTACGCTAAACTTAAAAGCATTATGGAATATTTTAAATTTATCGATAGCCAACGTAGTTATAAAGTTCCGTCAGGAACGTTTTATGACTTTAAAGCTGCTGATGAATTTATGCGAAGTACCGAAAATTATTCATGGATTCAAGTTGACAGTAAATATGAAGCTGCAGATATTGTAGCTGATGCGGCTCAATTAACTATTACTTTTTCTTACAATGAAAAATTTTTCAACGAGGTTAAAAATTTTGTGTATAGGTATGCAATAAATAGAGATGAATGTATTGATATTTTAAATTCTATCGATCCCGAGCAAATTAATTCAATATCTCAAATTTCTCAGGAGCCTTTATTATCTGCAAATATTAATCCCCAAGCTACCGAATTGGAACGTTTGAAACCAGCTTTAGTTTTAGAACTGGGAATAATAACTACAAAAGCTTTTGCATTCGCAAACACAAAACTTTATGCCGATTTGCTGTTGAAGGATTTAACTCAGCAACATTCGGATATAGAACGCTTGAGAAAAGTATTGGTGGATATATTTCCCACTACTACCGATGAGGACAAAGAAATTTTAGATAGTGTTTTCTTTGCTGTAACTAAAATTCGAGAAAGTACGCGCAAAATGCTTGAAAAAATAATAACTATCGACTATAAAAAATCAATCGAAGAAATTAAAACAGGGAATAACTTATTAGAAGAAATAAAATTTTGTTCGATAGAAGTACAAAACTTACTTGAAGAAATAGCAGCATTTAAAGAAAAATTTAACATATCGTACTTAAATGGAACTACTGGAATATCTGATATTAATAATTCAGGGAAAATTATAAAATACTGCACTGATGAAACGAATATAATTTCTGAAAGGCTAAAACACCCGTTAGAGCTTTTTAACTTGCCACAAGAATCTATAAAACATGATGAAGAAAATCAGCAAACAAACACCGAGATAGACTTTCCCGTCTGGATGTATTGATAGTGCTTGATTCAAAAATTTTCCAGACACTGCGCAGACAAGTAAAAAAACTCTCAACCATATGGTTGGGTGTTTTTTATTACAAGTCACGGAAAATTTGTTTGTGAAGAAGTTCATCTTTATCGAGTTCCGACATTAATTCCCAGTCCTTTTCCATTTCAAGGTTATTGGAAGAGGAACGGGCGACAAGTTGCGCGGCGTGTGGCTCTTGAAGAATAGCGTCAGCAATTAACGTCGCCGCTGAATTTCGGGAATATTTCGGAGTTAAAATCTTGTAACAGGTGTGGCGTTTTTCAAAGTTAAGTTGAAGTTGTAAAGCGTCCACTTGTTTTTTTGTGTGTTTTAGAGTTTCAGATAATTGTTTTAGTCTCGTTTCAATTTCCTCAGTTTTATGAACGAATTTTAAATTTTTACGAAGAATGGCAGCGGCGATAAGTTGAATTTGTTTAATGGCGTCGGGATTTTTAAAAGTCGTTTCAAAATCAGATTTTTGTTTATCGAGAGAAAGTTTGAGATTATCAAGGCGCGTTTTTTCAAGATCGAGTAACATTTTTCGCTTTGTCAACGCGTATTTTTCTTGTAAAAAATCAGCTTGATTTTCTGGTATCCACTTCTTATTTTTAAAAATTTTTTCTTGTTGGTTATAAGCCGCCAGATTTTTAGTGAAAGTTTCAGAGTCTTTTTTATATTGTCGTAGTGATACGCGAAAATTTTTTAAATCGCCGTGTACAAAAATATTCTGCGCCATTGCTATTGCTCGGGTATTAGAAATGATACGTCTTTGCAGGTCATATTTTAAATCAAGCGTTTCAAAATACTGATGCCATACTTCACGCTCGGAGGCCGTCATATATTCAAGGTTGGATTTTTCTTCGGAATCGTATTGCGAAATAAAAGCGTCAATAATTTGTCGTACTGCTCGACAGACTATTGACGCCTTCATTTGTCCTACTGCAAAATTATTTCTTAATGTTATTTTGTGCTTTGTCAAATTCTATTATTGTTTTGTCGCGGTCTTTGCCTTTGTGCGCAACATAAGGATTAAAGCGATAGGTTTTATTTAAGCCTGCGCGCGGACCTTCAATAATAATTTGCATATTGCAAAGAGCTTTTATGGCGCGTGAAATATGCGGTTGCTTAATATTGAGTTCATTAGCAAGGTCTTTTTGACTTATCGTTAAATAATTTTCAAAGTCAACTTTTCCGAGCAATGCTAAAAAAACTCTGTACTGTTCATTTGGAAGATTCCACCGTGCAATAGCTGTAATCATCTCTTGATACAAAGCAATCCACCCACTTCCTAAATTTTTTGACTTCAGAGGAAAACAACCTTTAATTTTTCCAGTATTCTCGTCCATTACCATAATATATTTTTTTTCTTGTGGCACGAAAGAAATTTTATTGGCTTCAAGTGAATTATCTTCGTCCAAAGACTTGACAAAATCGCTCATTTATGGTACGCCTCCTCGTTTATACGTTTGTAGGTATATGTTATACCTCTACACGTATAAAGTCAATTCAAAACTCGGCGTATTGACGCGGAAAATTGAAACTCCCCTTCTGTATCTTAGGTGTAGGAATTAAAAAAATTGACTTTTGTCTTCGCATTGTAGCGCGTGTATCAAGGGTAAAGGCTAAAGCCCGCTAACGCGCCCTTGACACTACGCGCATTTTATCTGCGAAAAAGTCAATTTCCGCCGGAATATTTTTTTGATATTCTTTCGCCCATTTTGGTAAATGGTGGGAATGGAAAATACAGCCCCCTCGTTTTTCAAATGCGCGTTCTCGGTTTATATATTCTACGTGCGATTCTGCATAAACGTTGTCTAATTTGTTTTCGATATTGCTCAAAATTTGTTGGGCAGTCCGTTTTGCAAGATTCAAAAATTGGTCAGAAAAATCCCATTGCACATTGTTATTGACTCTTTCTGCGAGTTGCTCCAACTTACGAGATTCATCAGTTTGCAAAAACACGTCAGTTGATTGTAATACCGAATTAAGTTGTTGCAATGTTGGCAAGCGGAGTCCGTTTTTGGCAACATCGGCGATTGTTCTTGGTTTAACATTTGGAGTAATGGGCTGGAAAGTTGCTCTTTTGGTTTTGATTGTTCCGCCTCTGGCGACAAAGTTTCTGTGTTCATTTTCTATTTTTTCCCTTCTACGTTTTAATTCGATTTGCATAAGTTTATCAGCGAAAGAAATAGGAAGATTGGCTAAAATTGCCGTTTCCACTACTGATTTTTTAAATTGGGTAGAGCCGGAAATAATCAGCGGTTTTTGGTTCATCGTTTCATACGCCAGCATTAACGCTACTGCTATTGTTGTCGGCGTCGCTTTTTCTGTTACTTCTATTCCGTGTTCCGTATTGCGGATTGAACCGAAATCATCAGTTTTGTAAAGGAGCGTTTCTTGACCTTTGCAAGCCTCTTTTTTGTCGGTGGAAGAAATAACATTACCGACAAATTTATTATTTTTTGCCCATTCTTGTTCTTCAGCAAAATTGCCTTCGTGACGAATATAATCCACGTGTTGGACAGCAGAAATTCTTGTGCCGTCCGGCTTTTTGTCTGTTTTTATCCTAAAGTGATACATCGCCACGAGTTTTTACTCCCCCTCTTTTCAGCCAACCGCAGGTTCAATGAACGTTAGTGAATGGCATTTTTTTACTCAATTTTCTCCTTCAAATGGCGTCAGAATCAGCTAAATTTAGCGTTTCACGCAGTGAAATGCGGAAGTGAACATTTTCGAGAAATACCACTTTTGTATCTTACCACAATTTTAAAAATCCCGTTGCACTCTTTTCGCACAATTTTTTGTGCATTTTCAGCAAAGTAAAAAATCTTGTGGTATAGTAGGCGGCGGTGAAGGGAAAAATGCGGGAAGAAATGGTAAAGCAGTTAAAATCGGAATCTGACAAATTTAAAATTACGGTAGAAAAATTAGAGGCTGATATTTCTGATTCTGAAACCGAACGACTGGAAGAAAAAGAAATGAAGTATCTGGCGCGGTTGATATACGCT
>CAJOGS010000150.1 GCA_905234045.1 uncultured Selenomonadaceae bacterium
CGCCGTAAATTTTTTTGTAGCAGTCAACGACTTTTTCGCAAATAATTTTTAAATGAGGCATCGCGTTCATAAATTCAACTCCTTCGGTATCTGTCGAAAAGTTATTTTGTTTTCTTCCAAAAATTTCTCTTCAATCCTGCAAGCCGATCCGTAAATCATTTTCTCTCCATCGTACTTTGGAAGTGCCGATAAAATTTTTTTCGTCAAAACATTTCCGCCCTTGACGCTTTTATCCTTCAAAATCCCGTTGTACAAAAGATAAATCGCCGTACCGTCGTGAACTCCGAGTAACGGCGAATTTTTTTGCTCAAGGTAGGGAGTTTTTGTCGCACTGAACCACACAAAATTCGCAAGCTGCTCAAATGTCACTGACGAATTTATTTTTCCTTCCGAATCCGTAATTTCTGCTCCAAGTTGATAAAAATCAAAACTCCCGCCGACTCGACGAACTCTTTCAGCCGTGATCGTCTTGCAATAGTCTTTGTCCTCAATCAAAATAAATTTCCTGTTTCCGCCGTCCGACTCGTTCAACTTCAAAACTGCATGAGCCGTTGTCCCACTCCCCGCAAATGAGTCCAAAATTATTGAATCTTTATCGGAAATCGTTTGAATCAGCTTTCCAATTAACCTTGACGGTTTTGAAAAATCAAACGCATATTGCTTGCCAAATATTTTGTGAAGTTCATCATTGGCATCCTCATTTGTTCCCCAGCCACCATTGTTAAGATTTTCATCGTAAGTAAAAATCTTTTCAGATTCCCCATCGCTCCCGACTCTTAATAATAAATCCTTCAGCATTTTTATCCGAGTTTCTTTTACGATGCGCCTGACATAATTATCGCGAGTTAAATAAATTGAATTCTGCTCGGCAAATTCATCAATCATACTTTGCTGGTAACGCCAGTTGCTTTCAATCCTTACATCGTTTTGCAGGATGCCATCATCAATTACAGCTTTATCCAAATAAATCAAATCCATATTTCCGGCACTAATTCTTGTGTTGGCTTCAATCTGATAATTCTTTTCTCTGAAATTACTTGGCGTTCCCTTCGGAATAATTCTGATGCCTCTGGAGTTGACAGGATTTATACACGGATATGTTTCAGTGGAACGATTGATTTCACCAATCAATCCGCCAAATAAATCAGATTTTCCGTATACCAAAACATATTCCTTGACATTTGTGACGACTTTGGAAAGAAACGAGCCTTTTTTCTTTTTTTCCCAGACCAAACTGGCAACAAAATTTTTTCGAGTGAAAATCTCGTCGCAAACAACTTTGAGATACGCCTGTTCCGTGTCGTCGATTGAAATGAAAATTGCTCCGTCTTCGGAAAGAAAATCTCGCAAAAGTTCCAATCGCGGATACATCATATTCAACCAATCTGAATGCGGAAAATTGTCGCTGTAATTTTCAATCGCCGCATTTGTGTTGTAAGGCGGGTCGATGTAGATGCACTTGACTTGCCCGCGATAAAACGGCAGGAGCGATTTCAAAACTTCGAGGTTATCGCCTTGCACTATCATATTTCCAGAATTTTTTTCTTTGAAAGAAGAATTTCTGTCAAATTCCAAAAGCCGAATTTTTGTTTCTTCCGCAACTTTCAAAGCCTCGTCCTTGCCGTCCCATTTCAATTCAAGCAAAATTCTCACTCCAAAAAGAAATACTCGACAAATTTAACCTAGTATTGGATTTTCGTAAATCAGTTTAGTCTATTGTCTTCCCCAATTTTCCTTAATCTTTTCAATGTCCAATAAATGCCACTGTTCTTGCCAAATTTGCCAGTAGGGAATATCTGATGATGCGGGTACTGGATCACAGGCATCAATTCGAACCATTGAAGGAAGAATGACAGCATCCCCTATCAGCAAACCTTCACCAACTTTAAGAGTTGACATTCTGTCTATAAGACTACCCATTGTATCTGGTAGCAATCGCTTAACATAATTCTGATCTGCTGGATTTGTGAGCCTCATGGACAAGAAATTGTTACATTGAGAAAAAATCGTTTCAGAAATTTCCGAAGGACGTTGACTGGCAAGCAAGAGCGTTACTCCGTATTTTCTACCTTCTTTGGCAATTCGTTCTATGGATTCTCGAGATGCTCTATATTTTGAAGCATTGTTATTAGGAACATATTTATGTGCCTCTTCATAAACTAAAAGCAACGGCACATCGTTTATACTATTCTCATCTCCGCTTTCCGCAATACGCAATCTTTTATAGTAATACCCATACTCAAAAAGAATTCTGGAAATAAGAGACACCGTAATACTCAAAACATCAAATGGAACACCACTGAGATCAAGAATTGTCACATTGCTTTTTTTATCACCATAACCCATGAGGGTTTTAATGACATCTTCAAAGGTTGTATCTCTGGATAAATCTCCGAGTAAAAAATCCAATCGTTTATCTGCCAACTTGTTCTCAAGTCGACTAATAAAATTTGTAAGTTTTCCATTCAAAGGACCTGCTTTAGTTTTATCCTTTTGTTGACTAGGAATTTGCTCTGAGTCCAAGAAACATGCTTTTTCAAGGATGTCCTTAATTTCAAACTTTAATGGTGAATCAAAATGAATTTTTTCTTTGCTAGACTCACTACCAACAAAATGTGATTTCTTACTATTTATTACAGCTTCCTTAAAAACATTCCTTTGATTATGGTCGTTTGATTCCGTATCGATGAATAATTCTTGTAACTCTTCGCTATTCAACAACCAATAGGGAAGTTTCAAATTTGAAATATCGATGAAATTGGCCTCTGGAAACGCAGCCTTATACTCAGAATGAATATCGAAAATAACTACATGAGAATTGTTCATTCCGTTATATTCTCCGCTTTTGCCTTTCACCGCATTTTGAATAATTTTGGCAACTGTATGCGATTTTCCTGAACCAGTAGAGCCGACAATCGCAATGTGTTTACTGAAAAATCTGTCACCATCTACTGGTACCCCTATAGCGTAATTAGACGACAATTTGGCAAAACTAAATTTTTTATTGTCTTCCAAAGATTCTTCAAAAATCTTCCTAATCTCTTCTATTTTAGCTGGTTCAACTTTTTTAGGAGGTATTGCTAATGAATCGCTGCCACGTTCGAATTTACCATCACGAATAAGACCTAACGGATTGGCCTCCAAAATATATTTACGTGTAACTTGATCATTCGGTGCAACGTCTACTTCCATTGAAAAATTTTCAATGATAGCAATCATAACGGCGTTGTCATTATCAGCGATTCTCAAATATGAACCAACTCTAAGACTGTTCTCGGCAATCTCAAAATTTTTCATATCGTCAACTGAAATCCTGACCTTATCAGGAAATACAGCTACAACTTCTGCTTGAAATTCTGGACCAATACCACTCACCAATCTGCCCCCCTATCAAATAATCTGAATGACATCCATAGTGCTTTGAACAAGGAAACTTTTGTTTAAAGCCACGCTATTTTCATAAAAAGGTTTGTTTAGATAAAATTGAAAAACTATCTTCCTTCCAGTGCAAGTATCAAAAACAGCATCAATCTGACTAAATTCGTTAATCAATTTGAGTTTTACACCTACATGATAATTCACGTGACGTGTTAGTGAAGATAGCGAAAACATTGCATCCTTAAACTCATAACCATCCCAAACGTGAATATCATTTTGTAAGAGTAATTCTTTTACCTTCGCTAAACGTATTTCAGAAAGACCGTAAAGATGAACATATGGGCAAAAAGATTCAGATTCAATATTTCGTTTAGACAACTTGCTCCAATTTTCACTGATCCTCATCAAAAGTTCAGCTAATTCCATATCTTCAACGATATCATCACATTCAATGAGAAATATTCGATTTGCATATGCAACATTTAATTTCGCAAAAAATTTTCTCCTTGTATCCCTATAAAATTTTTTAAATCCAACATGCTCAATGTACCATTTATCAAATAAACGCTGTTTCATACGAATTTCTTCTAGGAACTTCTTTTTCGACACTTTCCTCAACGAAGAATTTTTTTCAACAGCAACTCGCTTTACAAAAGATAATGCATTGGTATAGTAAAAATAGCGTGCCTCATACTCGTCGCAAGGAATAAACTTCTGAAGTTGATTAACGATTTTTTCAATCTGTTCTTCGTAGGTATCCGCATTCAATTGCAAATTGATCCTCTCTAAAAAACTCTTTAAGTCAGAATCCGACAAATTTTTTTCAACATGAAGTTTATGTATCTTCCCACGTTCAGTGTACGTTAAAAAATGTTGTTTGACATAATCAACGGTCAGAGGAAGTTGAATTGCCTCACATCCAGAACTATAGTGAGCAAATAAACTGTATCGATAACGGACAACATCGTTCACATGTTCAACAAAATGAAGTAACATTGGACGAATTGCCTTTCCTAAGACGGATGGGATGCACTTCACTTTATCATAATACTTGCATTGAATAGCTTTTACTTCATCAGGTGCAATAATATCTACATCTTCAATCCCTTCGATTTGTACAGATTCGTCATCTGCTTTAAGTTGAAGGAGCTGTAAAATGAAATGATCAAATTGAAAATAATACCCCTTAATAGTGCTTATAGCTTCACGACTTCTATTCACACGACTTTCCTCCGAAAAAAACTCAACATTTTCTTTGCATTCTTAACTTTAAATATTAAATCGACGAGTTAAAGTTTGGTCAGCCTTAACGAAGGATTTTACTTCGAAGGGTAATCTCCGTTCACGTAACACTGTTTTCACGAACATATTCACGCATACCGACACATTCATTCCTGTCTGCGAGCAAAATTCCTCAAACTGTTTTTTATCCTCACTGTTCAATCTTACGCTTAAGATAGACTGATTCATAACGTCAACCTCCTTACTACCTATGATTTGTATGACATTATAATACGTCGTAAGACTTTAGTCAACTTTTCTTTTTTTTCTAAGTTTTTTTACCAAAATTGAAGGGGCTTCCCAAAATAGCCCCCTTCAATTTGTTAAGTACTTCTATTACCTAAGTACTTACGGGTTTTGAGCTTGGTTGAAAAAATGGCGTAGTTACGCCAAAAATCGGGCAAAAATTGGATTTTACGGGTTAGTGATTTTTCCATTACGGGTTAGTGATTTTTCCATT